>NZ_KV791341.1:0-71413 GCF_001807895.1 Stenotrophomonas sp. HMSC10F07 | reverse complement strand
GGAACATCTCGCCCAGCATCACCCACATCACCGGCCCCCAGGACAGATTGAAGAACACGACGTAGGCATTGGCCGCCACCAGCGCCAGCGTGCCCATGCGGCCGGGCAGCTGCAGATGCCCGTCGGCCAGCGAACCGCTGGCAAACGCCACCACCACCAGTGCAAGCGACAGCGACATCCCGGCCGAGCCGAACCACAGCAGGGGCTTGCGGCCGATCCGGTCAATCAGCAGCACGGTGACCACGCAGGCGCCGATGCTCAGTGCGCCGGACAGCACGTTGATCAGCAGCGCATCGTTCTCGGAAAAGCCGACCGCCTGCCACAGCACGGCGCCGTAATAGAACACCACGTTGATGCCGACCAGCTGCTGGAAGCAGGCCAGCCCGACGCCGACCCACACGATCGGGCGGATCCGCCCGGTCAGCGTGCTCTTCAGGTCCGACAGTCGCGGGCGATGATGGTCGTTGGACAGCGAGGCATCGATCTCCTCGAGCGTGGCCCTGGCCTTGTCGCTGCCCAGCAGCCGGGTCAGTACCCGCAGGGCGTCGTCTTTGCGTCGTTTCACCACCAGGTAGCGCGGGCTCTCCGGAATGGTCAGCAACAACAGCAGGAACACCAGCGATGGCGCGGCCTGCATCCAGAACATCCAGCGCCAGGCGGCCTGCCCGCCCCACAGCGGTTCGGTCGACGCGCCCGCTGCGGCCGCCAGCAGGTAGTTGGACAGGAACGCGGCGGTGAGGCCGGTGATGATCGCGATCTGCTGCACGGTAGCCAGGCGTCCGCGGTAACGGGCCGGAGCGACCTCGGCAATGTAGGCCGGCGAGATCACGCTGGCCGCGCCGACCGCGAATCCACCCACCACCCGCGCGGCAATGAACCAGGCCGACGAGACCGCCGCCCCGGCACCGAGTGCCGACAGCAGGAACATCACTGCCGACAGGATCAGCACGTTGCGGCGGCCCAGGCGATCGGCCAGCCGGCCTGCACTGAACGCGCCCACCGCACAGCCCAGCAGCATCGACGCGATCTCGAACCCCTGCATCCATTCACCGGACCGGAACGCCTGGTGCAGGCCATCCTGGGTACCGTTGATCACGCCGCTGTCGAAGCCGAACAGAAAACCGCCAATCGTCGCCACCACGCTGATCAGTACGATCAGCCGCGTGTTCTCACCGCTGCCCGCTGCCTGGTTCATCCCCATCCCCTTGAGTGCACCGTAGCCGCGCTCAGCGCAGCAGGTACTGGTTGAGCAGGTTTTCGTAACGCTCCTGCTTGCCGCTGGCCTGGCGCGGTTCGCCGAGGCGGGCGGCCAGTGCCGCAAGGTCCGGCAGGCTGAGCGTGCCACGCTCGAAATCCTGGCCGGCGCCGGAATCGAAGCTCGCGTAGCGCTGCGCACGCCATTGCTCCCACGGCGACTCGGTCAGCAATGCATGGGCAACCTCCAGTCCGCGTGCGAACGCATCCATGCCGCCGATATGGGCAATGAACAGATCCTCCAGGTCGGTCGACTCACGGCGCACCTTCGCATCGAAGTTCAACCCGCCCTCCAGCCCGCCCTGACGCAGCACGACCAGCATTGCGCCCACGGTGTCGTACAGATCGCTGGGGAACTGGTCGGTGTCCCAACCGTTCTGTGCGTTGCCGCGGTTGGCATCGATGCTGCCGAGCAGGCCATGATCGGACGCGACCTGCAGGTCGTGCTCGAAGGTATGGCCGGACAACGTGGCGTGGTTGGCCTCGATGTTGAGCTTGAAGTCCTTGTCCAGCCCGTGTTCCTTCAGGAAGCCCACCACCGTGGCACTGTCGAAGTCGTACTGGTGCTTCATCGGCTCCATCGGCTTGGGCTCGATCAGGAAGTTGCCCTTCAGCCCGATGCTGCGGCCATAGTCGCGTGCCATGGTCAGGAAGCGCGCGAAATGCTCGATCTCCCGCTTCATCTGGGTATTGGCCAGCGACGCATAGCCTTCGCGCCCGCCCCAGAACACGTAGTGCTCGCCGCCGAGTTCGACCGTGGCCTCCAGGGCGGCCTTGACCTGTACGGCTGCACGCGCGACCACCGCGAAGTCGGGATTGGTCGATGCGCCGTTCATGTAGCGCGGGTGCGAGAACAGGTTGGCCGTGCCCCACAGCAGCTTGACGCCGGTGGCCTCCTGGCGCGCCTTGGCCAGGCCCACCATATGCGAGAGGTTTTTCTGGTACTGGGCGATGTCGTCGGCATCCGGCGCCAGGTCGATATCGTGGAAGCACCAGTACGGCACCCCCAGCTTGGTGAAGAACTCGAACGCCGCGTCCACCTTTGCTTCGGCCGTGGCCAGTGGCGAGGCGGCCTCCCACGGGAACTGCCGGGTGCCCGGGCCGAACGGATCGTGCCCGGCATTGCAGAAGGTGTGCCAGTAGCACACAGCGAAGCGCAGATGCTCCTGCATGGTCTTGCCACCGATGACCCGGCTGGCATCGTAGACCTTGAAGGCAAGCGGATTGTCCGAGCCCTTGCCCTCGAACGGAATGCGGCCGACGCCGGGGAAGTATTCCTTGGCGCCGATGAAGGGCTGCGTGCTCATGGTGCGTGCTCCTGTCGTTGTGCGGGATGTCGTGGAGGAGCCATCAGCCGCGCTGCAGTGGCGTGATGGCATCAAGATGGCTGAGGAAGCGTGCGTAGGCCCGTGCATAGGCATCGCTGTGGTCCGGATCCGGGCGTGCGGAGCGCGCGGGATCGACGGTGACGTGGCGCGCGGTGATGTCGCTGATCGAGGTGGCGTCTCCCTGCGCCCGGGCGAGCGCCCACAGCGCCTGCAGTGCCGCACCAAACGCCGCGCCTTCGGCCTGCATCGGGACCTCCACCGGCAGGCCGAACACATCGGCCACCAGCTGACGCCAGGCAGCGCTGTTGCTGCCACCGCCGGTGAGCACGATGCGATCGAACTGCATGCCCGCGCGGACGAAGGCGTCGTAGCCGTACTTCAGGCTGTAGGTCGCGCCCTCCATGGCGGCGCGGTAGACATGCGCCGGGGTGAAATTGGCGGTATCCAGGCCAGCCAGCACACCCTTGCCGAGCGGCAGGTCAGGGGTACGTTCGCCATTGAGGAACGGCAGCATCACCAGGCCCCCTGCCCCCGGCGGCGTTGCGCGAAGATGCGCGTCGCCGTCGCGGCTGCTGAAACCGAAGGCGCTGGCCACGCGTTCGGTGGCCACGGTGCAGTTCATGGTGCAGATCAGCGGCAGCCAGCCCCCCGTGGACGAGCAGAACGCCGCCCACGCGCCATCCGGATCGATCACCGGCGAGCCGGAATACGCAAACAGCGTTCCGGAGGTTCCCAGGCTCATCGCCAGCCGCCCTTCCGTGACGCAGCCGGTGCCGATCGCCGCCATCATGTTGTCGCCGCCGCCAACGGCCACCTTCACCGCCGCTGCAAGCCCGAGCGCGGCCGCGGCCTTCGGCGCGATATCGAACAGGGCATCGGGCGCAGCGATCGGCGGCAGGCAGGCAGCAAGATCACGATCAGGATCGGTTGCGCGCAGCAGTTCCTGCGACCATGTGCGTGTGCGCACGTCCAGCCAGCCGGTGCCGGACGCATCGCCAAGCTCGCAGAACCGCTGCCCGGTCAACACGAAATTCAGGTAGTCGTGTGGCAGCAGGATGGTCGCCAGCCGCGCATAGACGTCGGCACGATGGGTCCGGGTCCAGGGCAGCTTGGAGGCCGTGTAGCCGGCCAGGATCGGATTGCCCGCCAGCGCGATGGTCCGCTGGAACCCGCCCACGGCCTCCATGATCTGGATGCATTCGACCGAGGTGCTGGTGTCGCACCACAGCTTGGCCGGCGCCAGTACCTGGCCATCATCGCCAACTGGCACGAACCCATGCTGCTGGCCCGATGCCGCCAGCGCAACGATGCGTGCGCGCAGCGAGGGATCGATCCGGGCAAAGCAGTCGCGCAGGGCCGACACCCAGTCGGCCGGCGCCTGTTCGCGGCTGCCGTCGGCACCGCTGTCCAGCGCGAGCGGTGCGCTGGCCGAGGCCACCACCGCCTGCTTCCGCGGGTCATAGACCAGCACCTTCAGGCTCTGCGTCCCTGCATCGATCCCTGCAACCAGACCCATCGAAACCGCCTCCGATCAACAAAAAGGTAGCGCTAACATTCCGTGGACTCAAAAAGGGGGCGTGGTGTCCGGCCCCCTCGTTGCCACCGCGCGCGTCATCGCCAGCGGTGTTGCCGCACTGTAACCAGCTGCAGCGGAAAAAGCGTGCTGCAACGCAAAAGCCTGCTACGCGCTTGCTGCCGTCGAACGCCACACGTCCACGCCGGACCTGCAGTACTGCGCGATGAACTCCGCCTGCGCCGGCATCTGCGCGGCGGCCTGCTGCACAGGCCGTTGGATGCCCTTCAACAAGGTGCGCAGATCGGCATCACCCACGGCCTGCGCCAGCGGGTGCGCAGGACCGGGCGCGATGCCCTGCCCGAGCAGCACGCTGGTCCAGGATTCGACGCGGAACAGCTCGCCGGGGTCCTGCCACGCATGCGCACGCTCGCGCCACGCCTGCAGCCGCTGCTGCAGGGACTCGGGCACGCGCATCTCGCGACAGGCCTTCCACATCGGTTCGCTGCGCTGCGTGGCGTGGTAGTGCAGGATGATGAAGTCGCGCACGTGCTCCATTTCCTGGCGGCTGACATCGTTGTACAGCTGCACCAGCGACGCACTGATGCCGTCGAACGGGAACAGTTGGATCAGGCGCACTACCGCGCTGATCGTCAGATGGATGCTGGTCGACTCCAGCGGTTCGATGAAGCCGCTGGCCAGCCCGAGCGACACCACGTTCCTGTTCCAGGCCTTCAGCCGGCGTCCACTGCGGAACGGCACCTTCCATGGATCGCGCAAGGGTGGAGCCCCGGCATCGCGCAGCAGTTTCGCGGCGGCCTCGTCATCGGACAGATGGCGGCTGTCATACACCAGCCCGCAGCCAACGCGGTGCTGCAGCGCGATGTGCCAGCGCCACCCCGCCTCGTGGGCGATCGCCCGGGTATAGGGCACCGGCGGCGCCACCGCTTCGGTCTGCACCGCCACGGCCCGGTCGCACGGCAGCCATTCGTGCCAGTCCTCGTAGCCGGTGCCCAGTGCCTGCTCGATCAGCAGGCCGCGGAAGCCGGTGCAGTCGATGAACAGATCGCCCTCGATCACCTGGCCGTCGTCCAGCACCAGCGCCTGCACCGACCCGTCGTGCGCGTGCTGCCTGACCTGGGCGATCCGGCCTTCGATCCGGCGCAGGCCGTGGGCCTCGGCCCTACCGCGCAGGAACCGCGCATACAGCCCGGCATCGAAGTGATACGCATAGCTGGCCTGCGGCTGGGTGTGCAGCGAGAAGCGGTCGCCACGAGAGGCGATGCTCTCCAGGCAGAAGTCGCCCAGGTCCGAGGGCATGCCGCGGCGCAGGCTGTCCAGCCAGAAGTGATGGAAGGGGGCCGCCCAGGTGCCATGGCCGATGGTGCCGAACGGATGGAAGAAGCGATCGCCCGGCAGGCGCCAGTTCTCGAACGAGATCGACAGCTTGAAGGTGCCGGCCACCGCGCGCAGGAACTCCTGCTCGTCGATCTGCAGGAAGCGGTGGAAGGTGCGGATCGGCGGCACAGTGGACTCACCGACACCGACCGTGCCGATCTGCTCAGACTCGACCAGCGTGATCTCCAGCTGGTCACGGAACTGGTGCGCAAGCGCGCAGCCGGCCAGCCAACCCGCCGTACCGCCACCGGCAATGACCACCTTGCGGATGCGCCCTGAAGGCGTGCTCTGGGTATCCAACATGGTGCCCTCACTCAACGGTTGAGCCTGCCCAGCAGCATCGCGCGCATGCGGCGGGCGCGCTGCTCGTCAAACGGTGCCAGATCCCCTCGCGCGGCGTCAGGCAGGTGCTGCCCCGCGCGCTCGCCAGGGCCGAATGCGTAGTAGCGGAAGAGCCCTTCCCAGGCCTGCTTTTCGCGCGCCGGCAGATCACGCACGGCCCACATCGCGTGGTGCAGCGCCGCCAGCGCGGATCCCAGCCAGGCCGGTGAGCTTCGCCACCAGTAGTTCACCAGCACGTTGAACGGTTCCAGGCTGCGTACATGGTGCCACCACATGCTGGGAATGAAGATCGCATCGCCGGGCCCAAGCACCGCACTGCGCGCGTGCGCCAGCGCCTCGCGGAAACGTGGATGCCGATCGAAGTCAGGCTGTTCGAAGTCCACCACGCTGACCACCTGTCCGCCCGGCGTGGGATCGAGCGGGCCCGGATAGAGGTTGTCGATCTGGGCGGGCGGGAACAGGGTGAACTCGCGCTGCCCCACCGCGCAGCAGGCGAGGTTGTCGGGTGTGTCGAAATGGCACGAGGCCGTCACCCGGTTGCCGATCCAGATGCTGGCGGTGGCGTCGATGCCCTGCTTGGCCAGACCGGCATCGTTGGCCTGCGCGAATGCCGGCAGCAGTGCCCGCGCGATCGGCAGCGAGGCCACGTAGTAGGTTGGCGGTTGCGGTGCATGCAGCGTCATGGCGATCTCTTCCAGCACCTGGGCCAGCACGCCGCGTCGCACTTCGAAGTTCAACCGGGTGAAGTCCGCGCTGTAGAACGGGCGCCCCCCGATCTCGGGGCCGCCGAACGAGTACTGGATGGGCGCACCCGCATCGACGCTGCACAGGTACGCCATTGCGTCCTGGACCCCGCCCAGTCCGGCCTGGACCAGCGGCCAACCGCTGGCGATGCCGCGCAGTACAACCGGCTCACCGGCCTCCACCAGGTCAGCCAATGGCAAGGCGGCAGGATCGATGCCTTCCAGGATCCCCATCGGCAGGCGGGCGTGCACCGGTCAGTTCCTGGCCGCCTGCGCGGTGCCGTCCTGCACGCGGAGGCGGCGCTGCTTCTCGGCGATCAGGCGGCGCATGTTATGCAGCGAGGCAAGCATCAGGTATGCACCTTCCAGGTAACCGGCGCGGTTCAACGCAGCCAGGCGCGGACTGTCCAGCGCCGCCAGGCGCTCGCGGTCGATGCCGTGCAATCCGCTCACGCTCACCCGGTGGTGCGGCGCGATCTGCACGTCGAGCGTGACCGGCTGGATGAGGCCGCAGTCGTCGAGCATCGTGAACATACCGGCCGCGAAGGCACTGCCCTCGTGGATGCCGCGCAGCACCCCGGCGATGTGGTCCAGGTAAGGGGTGTTGCCGCCCTGCGGCAGGAACAGCGGCTCACCGACGCCGGCGGTGACGCGCGGATGGTCCAGGTCCACGTGCATCACCGCATCCTGGGTGAGCAGGCCATCCACGTAGTGCTCCTGGAAGCCGATCAGGAACGGCCCTTTGGCGGCCGCGCCAGGCAGGTAGGAGGCATTCCAGCGCCCGTCCAGCAGGAACAGGTTCTCGTGTTGTTCGAAACCCAGCAGGGCCACGGACTGCCACGCTCCCGTCCCGGCTTCCCTGCGCAGGAAGATCGGATACTCACGCTGCAGTTCGGCGAACTCGCTGGGATAGGCCGGCACCATGCCCACGGCATCGCCGAACTGCGGCCCGAATCCGGTGGCGACCTTCAGGTCCCGATGCGCGATGTTGTTGAGCATTTCATAGCGGGCCATCAGGGTATCCAGTCCAGTGCGGGGTGGCTGGCCGGCAGCGTAGCGCAGGCGCGACAGGTGCGGCGACACCGTCCCGGCACGGCACCGCTGGCGGGCAGCGGTGCCGTGCCGGACGCATCGGCAACCAGGCTCAGAACTTGTAGCGTACGCCCAGCATGTAGCGCGGGCTCTGGTCTGCCAGCTTGACGATCATCTGCGACGTGCGCGAGCGCCACCGCACATCCTCGCCGGTCAGGTTGATCGCCTCCAGGCTGAAGGACCAGTGGTCATCCAGCGCGTAGTTGACGCTGAGATCCCACTGCTCGTACGGCTCCACATAGTAAGGATTGCGGCTGGAGCCCTGGTTGGCCAGGATCAGGTACTGGTCGCGCCAGTTCCATGCCAGGCGCACCGACCACCCGTACTTCTCGTACATCAGCATGGCGTTGGCGGTATCGCTCAGGCCGGTGAGCGAGAACTGGTCGATGCCAGGGTCACCGCCATTGTTGTAGCCGACATCGCCTTTGACCACGGTGTAGTTGGCCAGCACGCCGAAGCCGGTGTCGCCGAAGAAGTACTGTCCGCCCAGCTCCCAGCCATGCAGCTTGGATTTGTTCTGGTTGATCGGGCGATTGACGTTGAACTGGTACAGCGGGTCGTTGGGCTGCCCATACAGATCGTAGGCCGCTTCGGTGGCCAGCACCTGCGCATCAGTGCCGTTGTAGGCGCCCAGGCCGGCAGGATTGTTGCGCAGCAATGCCAGTGCGGTGAACAGCGAGGTGTCGTTGGCCGAGCAGGCAGCGGCATTGGCCGGCCCGACCTGAGCGACGCAGGCGCCGCTGGTCAGGAAGTCCAACGCCGCCCGCGCATCCGGCCCGGAGGTCGGGTCGGTGAGGCCGTACAGGCTTTCCTGCACGACGGTGTTGCCGATGAAGTTGCTGACCGACTTGTTCCAGTAGGTCAATGACACATAGCTGGCGTCGGCGAAGTACCACTCCAGCCCCAGGTCGAGGTTGTCCGATTCCAGCGGCTTCAGGCTCGGGTTCTGCGAGTTGCCGCTGGCGCGCGACGAGGGATCGATCAGCACCGAGCCGAACGGCTGCTGGGCCCCGGGTCCCGCATAGAGATTGCCATACGGCGCGCGGGCGATGCTTTTGCCGAACGAAACGCGGCCCTTCAGCTCCTCGGTGAGGTCGATGCTGAAATCAAGGTTGGGCAGGATGTAGCTGTAGCGCGCCTTCTCCGTGAAGGGCTGCTGCTCATCGGACAGCACGATGCGGAAATCGTTGTTGGCCTGCCACTCGATGGACTCGGGGACGGCAATGACCGAGGTCGACACCACGTCAGTGGTTTCATAGCGCACGCCCAGGCGGGTGTTGGTGCGCATGCCACCCAGCTCCCCGTCCAGCTCCACCTGGAAGTACGCCGCCTTGGTCTTCTCTTCCACGAAGTTGTCGGCCGCGCGTTGCGGGTTCACACCCAGGCCGACGCCGTACTCGCGCGATGCCCATTGCGCGAGCTGCCCGGCATTGCCGCGCCAGGCGGGCCAGCTGTTGGCACTGTAGTCGTCGAACAGGCCGACGATGCTGACCGGCTGCAGCAGGTCCATCAGGCCTGCGGCGGTATCCCGGTCCACGTTGGCCACGCCCCAGTCGCCCAAGGTCGAGTAGGCCTCGGCGGCCTGGATGCGGTGGGTGGTGGACTTGTTGGTGTCCACGCCGAACTGGAAGCGCCCGTGGTCGAAGTTCCATTCGCCATCGACGCGCGCCTGCTTGATCTCGCTGATCTGGGTCTGCGCGTTGACGCGCAGCACCTGCGTGCCGACCTCGCCTTCCTGGAAGCCCGGATTGACCACGCCATTGGTCCCGGCGAGCGCATCGGCGGTGCTGGGATACCAGACCTGGGTGCCAACCGGCAGGCCATTGTTGAAGTTCAACTCCTGCACCCAGGAGCCACCGCAATGCGGGCCACGGGTGCAGTTGTTGGTGCCGGCGATGCTCATGAAGATCGAACCACCGCCGGTGAGCGGGTCATTCGGGCGGCTCTCGTTCTTCGAGTTGTGCGCATCGAAGCTGAGCTTGAAGCGGTCGCTGACATTCCAGACGGCATTGAAGCCCAGCGAACCCAGCTTGTACTCCTGCATGCTGCGCTGCTGTTCCAGGCCGAAATCCTTGGTGCCGGCGATTTCACGGATGTATACCGGCGTCGCGACGGCGCCACTGGTGTCGAACTCGACGTTGGTGTAGTTGCTGTTCTGCAACCACATGCCCTGCTCGCCGCGATTCTCGGTGATCTCGTTGGTCGAGTAGGTGTAATCCACGGTCAGGGTCAGGCTGTCCGTCGGTGCGAACTGCAGCACGGCCTGGCCGTTGACGCGTTCGCGCTCGAATTCGGAGAACGCGTAGCGCAGGTCGTTGGGCCGCGCGTAAAGCTGGCCGACGGCCGGGGCATTGACCACGTTCGGATTGCCCGGCATCGACCCTGTCCACGGCTGCACGTTCCAGTAGTTCTCCGTGGCCTGCACCGAGCCACCCTTGCGCTTCTGCTGGCTCGCGCTGAGGCTGACGCCAAAGGTCTTTTCCGGATTGCTGTAGCTGAAGATGCCCGACAGCTCCGGTGTCAGGTCATTGTCGAACGGCTGGCTCTGGTCGGACACCAGCTTCGCCCCGGCGTTGGCCACGATGCCGGCGTGATCGAGCGGGCGCGAGGTCAGGATGTTGATCGTCGCACCGATGCCACCGCTGGGCACCTGTGCCTGGCTGGTCTTGTAGACCTCGATACCATTGATGGCCTCGGCGGCCAGCTGCGCGAAATTGAAGGCGCGGGTGCCGCCGTCGACACCGCCGATGGCGACCTGTCCAGAGGCACCGAATGCATCGGCACCCGGCATCTGCCGACCATTGAGCGTGACCATGTTGAACTGCGGACCGAAGCCACGCGCGGTCACCTGCGCACCCTCGCCGTCACGGCGCTCGATGGAGATGCCGGTGATGCGCTGCAACGATTCGGCAAGATTGGTATCGGGGAACTTGCCGATGTCCTCAGCGCTGATCGCGTCGACCACGCCCGCCGAGTCGCGCTTGATGTCCATGGCCTGGCTCAGGCTGTTGCGTATGCCCGTGACCTGCACTGCATCGAGCTGGGTGGGCTGCGACTGGCTCTGCGGCTGCTGCCCGGTCGCCGGTGCTGCGTCCTGCGCAAAGGCAGGATTGATGACCAGGGCGCCACCCACGAAGGTGAACATGGCCCGGGACCGGAACTTCGCCAATGCGCGGCTCATGAACCGGACCTCGGGGCCAGGGTGCCGCGGAAACTGCAAGTGCTCATGAAAGTCCCCTCTGACATACGATCGAATGGATGTACCGCCCCCTCCCAGGGGCACGCACGGGCGTGGCCCGCATTCCAAACCGAACAGCACGGGTGCTCAGGCACGCCGCGACTTACACTTGCTTTTCAAGCCTGCCAGGACAAACACGCGGCAAAGAAGGCAGCCCCTGGACCTTGGATCCCCGTCCGACTGGTAGCGCTACCATCGCGTTGCAGCGGAGAGTAATCACCGCGGTTCGCCGTTGTCACCATGCAGCGCAGCAAAACCGCCTGCGGGCCAAACAGCTGATGACTCGGCCGTTGCTGCATCCGGTCACGCTCACCCGACGTAGGAAGAATGCCCGCACTTGCGGGTCATCCAGAAAGGAACGCACCGTGAACGCTCTTCAGCGCATCGCCGCCGCAGTCGGCTTCGCCGTACTCGTTTCGTCCGGCTCCTCGGTTTTCGCCGCCAACACCGTCATCGTGGGCGGGGCAGAAATGTACCCCACCAGGACCATCGTCGAGAACGCCGTCAATTCCAAGGATCACACCACGCTGGTTGCAGCGGTCAAAGCAGCCGGCCTGGTCGACACCCTCAACGGCGCCGGGCCCTTCACTGTTTTCGCGCCCACCAATGCGGCCTTCGAAAAGCTGCCTGCAGGCACTGTCGAGACACTGGTGAAGCCTGAAAACAAGGCACAGCTGACCCGGATCCTGACCTACCACGTCGTCCCGGGCAACTACAGTTCCGCCCAGCTTCTGGCCGATGCCCGCAAGCACAGCGGCAAGGCCACCCTGAAGACCGTGCAGGGTGAGCCTCTCACCGTGGCGCTCCACGATGGCAAGCTCTGGGTCATCGACGCAAAGGGTGGAAAGGCAGGCATCAGCATTGCAGATGTCGGCCAGTCCAACGGCGTCATCCACGTGGTCGACACCGTGCTGATGCCCAAGTAAGCGGCCTCACGCAACGGGCATCCGGCGCGATGCCCGTTGCCTGGGCCGGTCATCCCGACGTCACCATGCGGATCCCTGCCCGGCATGGCGTCGTGGCTACCACTCCGGCCCGAGCAGCTTGGTCACTTCGGCCTCCAGTTTCTGCGCGGCCTCATCCTGGGAGGCGACCTTGATGCTCAGCCCCGACTGCGCCGGCCCCGGCACCAGCTGGTAGCGGTTGATGGTACCGCCACCGTCGCCGTCCAGCGCTACCCGCGCCACTACCGTGCGGCCATTGGCGTGGAAGGTCCAGTCCTGATAATCAAACATGCTTCAGTAGGTGTGCGGCCAAGATGTCATCCCACTTTTAGCGGCACGACAGTGAAGAACGCTCCAGGAGGATGTTCAGAGCGCGTGGACATGATGACGACAGGGCCTATTGCAGTGTCCGCGCCAACTGCAGGACATCGGCGAAGAAGGAGGGATAGTCGTCCTGTGGAGCGCTGTGGGTCTCGCGCCGGTGAACCAGACGCACGGCGACCACGCGCTGTTCCGGGACGATCATCAGGTATTGGCCCAGGTAGCCGTTGGCGGCAAAGCCGACGACCGGTCCCCGTGAGATGTCGTAGAGATCGGCGAGCTTCAGGCCGCGCGCGGAGATCTGGCTGCCGTAGCGCTGGGACCCGTCCGCGCCCAGCTGATTGGCGAGGAAGGCGACCAGTGCGCTGCGGCTTTCGAATACTCGCCCTGCGCTGGCCTGCAGTGCGCGCTGTACGTCGTCGTCCACGCCCCTTTTCACCAGCAGATCCCGCAGCCGGGGCTTGAGCAGGTACCGTTCCCAGGCCGGTATCCGCCACCACAGCAGCCCAACATCTGGCGCACGGGCGCTTTCGGTCGTCATCAACGCGACCGACTGCTCACTCAGGAGACGTCTGCCATCCGGTGCCACGCCTCCGTCCAGCAACAGTTGCCCGATGGCGGCAAGATCGGCCGCGCGCAGGGACAGCCCGGCCATGCCCAGCGGGGTGCCTGCCTCATCCTTCATCCAGGTGTAGTGGGCAATGCCCAGGGGCTTGAACAGCCGCGCGTCCAGATACGCGTCCACAGGCTCGCCTGCCAGGCGCTCGACAATGCCGGGCAGCAGGTTGGTAGCCTTGTTGTTGTAGGAGAACACGTTGCCCGGGTCATCGCTCAGCTCGGCAGCCAGTGCCAGCTTGACCAGGTCCGGGGCCCCTTCCAGCTCTTCGCCCGCGTTCGCCACGTTCTGCAGGCCCGAGGTATGGTCCAGCAGCATGCGCACGGTAATGGCGCTCTTCCTGCCCTGCTTCCATTCGGGATAGATCCGGCTGACCGGCGTATCGATCGAAGCCAGCTTTCCTTCGTCCAGCAGCAATGCAATGGCCAGCGCGACGACCGACTTGGTGGCCGACATCAGGTGAACGGATTCCTGCCCGGCGGCGGGCTTCAGCTCAAGCAGCGTCTCCCGCTCATGCATCACCAGGACCGCATCGGAATGCGCGGCGCGTGCATTGCGCTCGATCGCGGCAAGGGCATCGGCACGTGTCGCCGCTTGGCTGGGCCCGGTGATGCCGAACACCAGGGCCAGGGCGCAGGACAACCAGCAGGATCTTGGCATCGCAATCTCGTCCAATGAGTGTGTGCGCAGCTTGACTACATTTGTAGTCACGCAGCAGTGCCTGAAGTCATGGCCCGCTTGAGTGCTGAAAGTGGGCTGGGCGCCGCCCCCCGGCCCACCTGCAACGCGGTCAACGGCAGCGGTCGCCATGCCGCGCCGCACGGTATGATGCGGCGACCCGGAACCTGCGATGATTGCAGCGGCCGCCCATCCGCTGATCGCGCGCGCCAGGCCCCACCTGCGCCGGGGTCGCTGCAGGTGCCGCTGAAGCCCCACTCCATGCTCGCCCCCCAAGCCCCCCTCGTGATCTGGGCAGCGGTCGCCGTTGCCACCCTCGGTCTGCTGTTCCGTCCTTTGCGCATCCCCGAATATGTGTGGGCGTTGGGCGCTGCCGCCCTGTTGCCGTTGCTGGGCGCGGTGTCGCTGCATACCGTATGGGGTGCGGTGGCCGAAGGCCGCGACGTCTACCTGTTCCTGGTCGGCATGATGATGCTGGCCGAACTGGCGCGGCGCGAAGGCCTGTTCGATTGGGTCGCGTTGTACGCGGTGCGGCATGCGGGCGGATCCGGGCGACGCCTGTTCGACCTGGTGTTCCTGGTCGGCACGCTGGTGACGGTGTTCCTGTCCAACGATGCAACGGCCGTAGTGCTGACGCCGGCGGTCTACGCTGCCTGCAAGGCGGCGCGCGCCAATCCCCTGCCCTACCTGTTCGTCTGTGCCTTCATTGCCAATGCGGCCAGCTTCGTGCTGCCCATTTCCAATCCGGCCAACCTGGTGGTGTACGGCCAGCACCTGCCGCCGCTGCTGCAGTGGCTGGCGCAGTTCGCGCTGCCGTCGGCGGCGGCCATCGGTGCCACCTACCTGGTCCTGCGCTGGGTGCACCGGCGCGAGATCGCCCAGCCGCTGGTGGCCGCGCCGCCGCATCGCCCGTTGACCGACGGCGGCCGGCTGAGCGCACTGGGCGTGCTGTTCACCGGCACCGTGTTGCTGGTCACGTCGGCCTTGAACGGGCCATTGGGCCTGACCACGTTCTGCGCAGGTACGCTGAGTGTTGCGGTGGCGGCGATCCGCCAGCGGCGCAGCCCGCTGCCACTGCTGCGCCACGTGTCCTGGGGGGTGCTGCCGCTGGTGGCAGGACTGTTCGTGCTGGTGGAAGCGGTGGCGCAGACCGGTGTCATCCAGACCACGGCCAGCGCCCTGCAGGCCCTGGCGCAGGCATCTCCCCGCCAGGCCAGCTGGCTGGCCGGTGGCGCGGCTGCGCTGCTGAGCAACGTAGCCAACAACCTGCCGGTCGGCCTGGCCGCCGGTTCGCTGGGGCAGATGGCCGACCTGCCGGCGCAGACCCGTGCCGCATTGCTGGTCGGCGTGGATCTGGGACCCAACCTGTCGGTCACCGGTTCGCTGGCGACGATGCTGTGGCTGGTGGCGCTGCGTCGCGAGGGCGAGCATGTCAGCGCGCTCGACTTCCTGCGCGTCGGCGCGCTGGTGATGCCGCCGGCGTTGATCGGAGCATTGCTGCTGCTCTGATCGGCGCGCGAGCGGCATGCGCTTCTAGAAGGCCACCTGCAGGCGGGTATTGAAGGTGGTGCCTTCATCCCTGCCCTGGCCGGTCCCACTGCGGTTGCGGGTCTGCCAACGGATCGCCTCGAACATCACGCGGCTGAAATCGTTGAGATACCAGTTCGCACCCAGCGTCCACGCGTGGCCGGTACCGCCACTGGGCAGCTCGGCATAGTCCACGTCCTCGAAGCGCCCCTTCAGTTCCCATGCCCCGGCACCGCCGCGGGTGACAGGATCGGCCACCTTGACCCGGCCCCAGGTGCCGGCCTTGCCCGAATAGGCCGGCCTTGCACCGGCCAGGAACCAGCCAGCCGAAATCGCCCAGGCCTGGTGGTCCAGATCGTAGCGCCCGCTGGCGTCGGCCCCGCGCAGGTTGCGCGTACCCCATTCGCCGGTCGCCCAGGCCGGCCCGAAGAAGCCTGCCAGTTCCGCGCCATAGGCCGTGCTGCGCTCGGCGCCCAGCAGTGTGCCCGGCGCGATCTTGACCAGGTCGTTGAAGTGCCCGGCGATGGCCGAACTGCGGACGACGCCGCTGGCGCCTGCGGCGATCTCCTCGTGGAAGGCCCAGGCCCCCAGGTGCACCGTGACCGCATCATTGGCCACCGGGTTCCAATGCACGCGCGTGGCCCAGGTCTGGCTGTCGTTGTCGGTGCCGGCGTTGTTGAGATCGTTGCCGGCCACCGACAGGCTGGCATGCCAGTCCTTGCCGTACACGCGCTCGGCCAGGCCGACACCGAACAGCCCGCGCTGCGGCAGCATCAGCGTGCCGACCACGTTGCGGTCCTGGAACGGCGTGTTGGAAGTGCTGCTGGAGCCGTCGATACCCCGGTCGTTGAGGCGGTTGCCCACGGTCAGGTCGGCCGGCAGCCCGAACAGGCGGTGGTCCACGGTGGCGTAGACCGACTTCCACGCCACCGCGTTGTCGGCGAAGTCACCTTCCACCGCCCAGCCGAGGATGCCGTAGCGGCCTTCGGCGCCCAGCCGCACCGAGCGGATCTCGGTACCGGAGATGTTGCGGTCACTCACTGACGATCCGTCTGTGCTGGATGCGTCGACGAACAGGCGTCCGCGCGGACGGAACGCCACACTGCCATCGGCACTGCTGAACTCCGGTGCGCCCTTGGACCAGGTGACCTTGGGCGCCTTGGCCTGGCTGGATTCCAGTGCGGCGACGCGGGTGTCCAGCGCGGGGCCCTGCGTTGCGGCCGCCGCACCGGCGGTGCTGTGCCCGCCCTCCAAGGCACGCAGGCGCGCCTCCAACTGCTGGATCTGCAGCGCCTGCTGCTGCACCAGGCGTGAGAGTTCGGCCTGGCTCAATGGTGCGGGTGGGGACGAAACAGCCTGGGCGCCAGCATGGCCACTGGCCAACAGCAGGCCGAGCGCGACCGACAGCGCTGCCAGCGGCAGCACGGTGGAATGGTTCATGGACTCTCTCCGGCCAGCCGGCCCCCTGGCCCGGCGCTGGCCTGTTGCGGTGGTGCGGGGGAAGATCGGGGGAGGAAGCGCGCGCCGCCGGATCGGCCCGGCGGCGCGGCAGGCGGGCTCAGCCCGGCCCGGTCAGCTGGTGGCCTGGGCCTGGGCGTTGGGACGCCAGGTGATCAGCTTGTTCTCGACCACGTCCAGCAGCGCGTCGATGACCAGCACGAAGGCGGCCAGGATGATGATGCCGGCGAACACACCGACGGCGTTGAAGTTGCCTTCTGCCTGCGCGATCAGGTAGCCCAGGCCCGCCGAGGCGCCGAGGTACTCACCGATGATCGCGCCGACCACGGCGAAGCCCACCGAGGTGCGCAGCGAGGACAGGATCCAGCTGGCCGCTGCCGGGAAGTAGACATGGCGTAGCAGGTCGCTGCGGCTTGCGCCCAGGATGCGGGCATTGGCCAGCACCACCGGATTCACCTCGCGTACGCCCTGCATGGCATTGAAGAACGTGGTGAAGAACACCAGGGTGACCGCCAGCGCCACCTTCGACCACAGGCCCAGCCCCAGCCACAACACGAAAATCGGGGCCAGCACCACGCGCGGAATTGCGTTGAAGCCTTTGATGAAGGGATCGAGGATGCGCGCCGAGCGGCGGCTCAGGCCCAGCCAGACACCGCCGGCCACGCCGAGGCCGGTGCCGATGATGTAGCCCAGCGCGGTTTCGGTCAGCGTGATGTAGACGTGCTGGTAGAACGAGGTATCGGACAGCCAGGTCCAGGCCTGCTGCACGATCGCCGTTGGCGACGGGAAGAAGAACGGATCGATCACGCCCAGCGCGATGCCGCCCTCCCAGCCGCCGAACACGGCCACAACCAGGGCCAGTTGGATGAACTTGTCAGTCTTGGCGTGCATAGCTCTTCTCCACTTCGCCGCGCAGGCAGGCCCAGATGTCGCGGTACAGGTCGGTGAAACGGTCATCCAGCTTGATCTCGGCCACGTTCCGCGGCCGTTCCAGATCCACGTCGAAACTGCGCACGACACGGCTGGCCGGGCCGGAGGACAGCACCACCACGCGGTCGCCCAGGGCGATCGCTTCTTCCAGATCGTGGGTGATCAGGATCACCGAGCGCCGGTCCTCCTGCCACAGACGCAGCAGCTCGTTCTGCATCAGGTGCCGGGTGTGGATGTCCAGCGCCGAGAACGGCTCATCCATCAGGATCACCTTCGGCTCGACGATCAACGCCTGCGCCATCTGCACGCGCTTGCGCTGGCCACCGGACAGCTGGTGGGGGTAGCGATGCTCGAAACCGGCCAGGCCGACCTTGGCCAGCCACGCGTTGGCCTTGGCCTTGCGTTCGGCTTCGGGCACGCCACGGAAACGCAGGCCGAGCTCAACGTTCTGGTATGCGGTCTTCCACGGCAGCAGCGCGTCCTGCTGGAACAGGTAGCCCACCGACTCCTGGACGCCGCTGACCGCACGGCCGTCGATGCTGACCTGGCCGGACGACGGCTTCAGCAGGCCCGCCACGGAATTGAGGATGGTGCTCTTGCCGCAGCCGGTTGGCCCAACGATGGCAAGGAACTCGCCATCACCTACCTGGATGTCGACATCACGAACGGCGGTGAATTCGCCGAAGGACATGGTCACCTTGTTGAGCGCGACCATGGTCTGTGCAGGCTCCAGCTGCGGTGCGCCATTGAGGTGGCGCACGGTGGCATTGAGGGCCATGGGGTTACCTCCGCTTACGGTTGGGCAGCCGGCGCCGCAGCGTTGGCACGCTCGACGAAGGCATTGGTGTAGGTGCGGGACAGATCGATGTTGGCCTTGGCCACATCCGTATTGAACTCGCGCAGCACCTTCAACGGCGTTTCCAGATCAGCCGGCGTGAAATGACCGTCGCGGGTGAAGATCGCGCGGGCGTTCTCCACCGCGCGCGCATAGGTGGCGCGGTCGCCAGAAACGTAGTTGTCCGGCAGCGCCGCAACGATGTCTTCAGCACTGTTGTCGGCGATGAACTTCAACGCCATCTGCTCGGCGCGGGCGATCTTCTCGGCCGCTTCGGGGCGCTTGTCCAGGAAGCTCTGGTTGGCGTACATCACCGAGGTTGGATAGAGGCCGCCATAGACCTGGCGGGCGCCGTCGTCGCTGCGCGCGTCGAGGAGGATCCTGCCGACCTTGCGTTCGGTGATCAGGGTGGCGGCAGGATCGTAGTTGACCAGCAGGTCGATCTTGCCCTGCTCCAGCGCGGCCACTGCTGCGGCGCCCGAGCCGACGCCGATCAACGAGATGCTGTCAGCCGGAATATCGTGCTGGGCGAGGAAGTGACGGACGAAGAAATCCGACGATGAGCCCGGTGCGGTAATGCCGACCTTCTGGCCCTTGATGGTCTCCGGGCGGGCCGGATCGAAGGTGGCATCCTCGCGGCCGGCCATCACCAGGCCGGAGTTGCGCGAGAGCAGCACGAAGGCCACCACGTCCTTGCCCTTGGCCTGCATCTGGATGGTGTGGTCGTAGAAGCCGACGGCCACGTCGGTGGAATTGGCCACCAGCGCCTGCAATACCTTGGAGCCGCCCTGGGCGAAGTTCTCGGTCTTCACCTGCAGGCCGACGTCCTTGAAGTACCCCTTGGCGTCGGCGATGAAGAACGGCAGGTTGTTGAGGTTGTAGGAGCCGACGCTGATGCGTACCGGTGCATTGTCACCACCGCCGGCGGATGCGCCTTCGGTGCGCCCGCTGTTGCTGCATCCGGCCGCGGCCAGACCAGCCGCGCACAGCGCGGCCATCAAGAACTGCTTGTACATCATCCCTCCCAGGAGTGAAGCATCTACGTTGTAATGGCGGGCATGCGCACCTGCGCCGGCCCGTCCGGGTTCAGATCATGCCGCTGACGTCCATTGGCGGGCTTGGGTGGAACCGGCCACGGCAAGTGCTGGCGTGGTGGCAAACACGCGGCCCTCGAACAGGCGGCGTGCGGTGCGCACGACGCTGGCAACGACCGGCGCATCCTGCGAGCTGCGACTGAGGCCCACCTCCAGGGCCCCGCTCGGATGTTCGAGGGTAATGCTGCCGGGAACGGACAGGCATCCGACCAAAGTGTGGGCCAGCGTGCCCGGCGTAACGGCGGCGGTGGCCAGGCCAACCGCGCCGGTAATGGCCAGCGCGGTGTGGCATTGATGCGGCATGAAATAGCGCACCTGCAGATCGCCCCCATGTTGCGGCGCCGACAGCAGCACCGGCTTCGGAATGACCTTGTTGCCGGCGTCGGCGATGCCCATGCGAGCGCCTGCCTCGATGCGCAGCGCTTCCAGCCGGCGCATGAGTACCGCGTCCGCGTTCAGTTCGGCGGGCGGGGCATCGCCGCGCACGCCCAGGTCTTCGGCACGTACCAGCATCATCGGCATCGCGCAGTCCACCAGGCTGACCGGCACGCCATCGATGGTCTCCTGCGCGTGCCCGCTGGGCAGCAGCTTGCCGGTGCGGGCACCTGCCGCATCAAGGAAGGAGAGCCTGACCGGCGAGGCCGAGCCCGGCGCGCCGGCAATGCGCGTATCACCGCGGTAGACCACATTGCCGCCCGGCGTTTCCACCGTGGCGATGATCAGCTTGCCGGTGTTGACGTTGTGGATGCGCACCTCGGTCTGCGGATCCTGCGCCTGCACCAGCCCACGCTCGATGGCATACGGGCCTACGGCCGCCAGCATGTTGCCGCAGTTCGGCGAGGTATCCACCACCTGCTGCTCTACCCGTACCTGGGCGAACAGGTAGTCGACATCGGCGTCCGGACGGCTGGAGCGGTCGATGATCGCCACCTTGCTGGTCAGCGCGTTGCCACCGCCGATGCCGTCGATCTGCAACGGATGGCCCGAGCCCATCACTTCCAGCAGCAGGCGATCGCGTTCAGCGATGTCCATCGGAAGGTCGCTGGCCAGGAAGAACGGGCCCTTGGAGGTACCGCCGCGCATGAGCACGCAGGGAATGCTGAGCAGATCGTTGGACATACGTGTGCTAGATTGATGCGTATAGGGGATTAATGACCCCTCTGTGATTCGATACTGGCATGACCCCAATTGATCTGTGAATTGCTGATTTTCGGATGATTGATACCCAATGAGCATCAATTGCGAAATCCTGGATCTGCGTGCGTTCCTGCTGGTTTCGGAGACCCGCAGCTTCCATCGCGCCGCGGAAATCCTGCACGTCTCCCAGCCAGCACTCAGCCGGCGGATCCAGAAGCTGGAGCAGGCCGTGGGTTCGCCACTGCTGGAGCGCACCACGCGCAGCGTCAGTACCACCGCTGTCGGCGAGAACCTGCTGCCGCTGGTACGCCGCATGCTGGAAGAATTCGATGGCTCTCTGTTCTCACTGCGCGGCCGGGAGGACACCCGCGGCGCCACCGTGACCATCGCGTGCCTGCCGACGGCGGCGTTCTACTTCCTGCCCAGCGTGATGGCGCGTTTCCACGAAGCGCACCCGAACGTGCGCTTCCGCATCCTGGATATCCCGGCGACGGAGGGTCTGCAGGCAGTGGAACGTGGCGAAGTCGAGTTCGGCATCAACTTCATGGGCGCCAACGATCCCAATCTCGACTTCGACGTACTGGCTGAGGACCCCTTCGTCCTCGCCTGCCGACGCGATCATCCGCTGGCCCGCAAGCGCAAGGTGGAATGGGCTGATCTGGCCGCGCACCAGCTGATCACCGTGCATCGCACCAGCGGCAACCGCACGCTGCTGGACGGTGCGCTGGCGCGCGAGAACCTCAAGTTGAGCTGGCACTACGAGGTGACGCACCTGTCGACGTCACTGGGCATGGTCGAGGCCGGTATCGGCGTGTCGGTGCTACCGAAGATGGCCACGCCGGACGGGGACCACCCCACCCTGGTGACACGCGCGATCGGCAATCCTGTGGTATCGCGCACGATCGGGATCGTCCGTCGCCGGGGCGCCCTGCTCTCGCCCACGGCGGAGCGCTTTCTGCAGATGCTGATGAGCCAGTGGCGCGGGACCGTCTAAGGCGCCGGACATCTGGCTGGGCTGCTGCGCAGGCGGGGCTTCCGCCATGCACCCTGCCTGGTCACCGATGCGTCGGACAGCGACCTGTCCGACGTGCCGTTGCCCGCGGCGGTCAAACAGGATCGGCTGTTCCATCTGGGTGCTTGGCGGCCACCGCTGTTCAAGGACTACCTGGGTCCCCGCCTGACCTGCACCGTGCCGGTCACCCGCAAGCACTATGCGCTCAGGGCCAAGCTTGATCTGCAGAGGATCACGATACCCGCTCTCTGGCGACAGCCGCTTTCGCGTGAAGTGGCCATGTTGGTGGAACTGGCTGGCCGGGTAGGCGCCTGCGCGCGAGTACATCATGCGCACCAGGCTGGACAGCGTGGTCACGCTGCCCACCGATGATCGCGCATTGCTGGCACCGCGCTGTTGCTGCAGAGCCACCGCCAGTGGCGGCCCATCGGTGGCATCGACGTCGGGCACGCCCAGCTGGTCGATCAGGCGGCGTGCATAGGGTGCGGCGGATTCGAAGTCAGGAGATCAATGCGTTTGGCGCACTTCAATCGCCCCTGGATTCAATGGCACTGCTGCGCGACATCGATGCCGTCTCGATGCTTCATGATGAGCGCCTCCAGTCCCGAGGGCCCTCCAGAAATCGGGCCGGGCTTGCCGGGCTGACCCTCCGGGATCAGTCTCGATGTCGTCTGATCCTGAAGCTTGGCAATGCCTGGCGCACGTCGGTCTGCGTATCCAAAGATATCGAGGGTGAGCAGGTCATGCCCGTTCTCGACCAGGAGTAATGGAACCTCTCTGCACCGAAGTTCGAACACGCTCGATTGCGGGGGGCCAGCTTCGATGGTAATGCCTTTCAATGCGTTCGCCCGAGCGAAGGCGATCGCATCGTCGCGAAGCATCTTGAATGTTTCTGGTGGAAGTGGGCGGAATGTTCTGAGCTCAGATTCGAGAGAGGTTGGATACGTTATCCAAACGATTCCTGCCGCAACCACCAGGCCCAGGAACATGAGGGAAGAGATCAGAATCTTCATCTTGGAGCCTTCATTTGACCTGTCTGAACCTTGGACTTTGCGGATTCGCAACCTTCCGCCCCAGCCGGTGGACAGCAGCTTCCGTGCGTTGGCGCGCCTACAGAACGCCCTCGTCACGAAGCCACGAAGATCGACGCAATACCCGCGAGCGATCCCACGGCCACCCACGAGAGCGTGGCGAATGCAACCAGCAACACCTTCCGGTGGACGACCTGCGCTTCGTTTCGGGACTTCGGCCGCCGCGCATAGGGCCTGGAGAAACCCAGCAGTTCGCCAGTGACTGTCAGCGCCCCCATCACGATCAGCGCGGTTACGCAGAAGCCGAACATGGCGCCGATGAAGGCCAAATACCGGGTATCACCGATAGCCGGCTGGGTCCCGGCCAGCGCCTCCACAAGTTGCCCCGTCCACCGTGCGGGCAGCCAGGCCAGGGCGGCGACAATGCTGAAGTGACTGACCACGTTGATCCAGAACCAGGATGTGGTCTTCATGACGCCAGCGTTTCCGGTGGTGGCCAGTGGCGGGCATCGTGACGCCTGCGCCAGCCCCGCACAACCCTGCCTGGGGACGCGGGCCAGCGGCGGGCACGCCTCGGACAATCAGCCTGCGGTTTCCAGCCCCTTGCCCGCCGCATCCATCCGCAGCGAGCCCAGGTACCGGCAGTATTTGCCCACGAAGATGCCAGTGAACCCGCCCGTCAGCAGCAGGTAGGCGGCACTGAAGCCGGCATGGGCGGACAGCGACGGCGACACCGCAAATGCGACTTCGAAGCCGTACTTCACCAGGAAGGTGGCCAGCAGCAGCGGCAGCAGGCTGAAGTCCGCGCTGCGCCAGAGCTTGCCGGTGCTGCGGTCCAGCGTCAGCTTCAATCGATTCAACAGCAGCCAGGCAAGCGACGCGCCCGTGGCGATGCCGGCCAGCCATTCGCTCCAGGCGCTCAGCGAAGCGCCGAAGCGATGGCTGACCGACCACGCACCCCAGACGGCGAACAAGGCGGGTACGATCGCCAGCTTCTGCAGCGAGGTCTCGGCCGGCTTCATGGCGGCGATGCCACGGGTGATCAGGAAGGCCAGGAGCAGCCAGACCCAGATTGGCGTCTGCGAGGCGAGGTGCTGGAGCATGTTCATGAGCGGTCCCCTTGGTGAGTGGTGGCGAGGCGCCCTCGCCTTGGCGCTCACTATTCGCTTCCGCCCGGGTTGCAACCAGTGACAGCTGTCAGCCATCGGGGATGACCCGCTGGCGTGCTGCCCGGCCTCCGGCAGCTGTTGGGTAGATACGCCCGGTACGTCCTGCGCCGGCCCGCCTTCGGCCCGCGCTACCATCACCACGACGCCGCTGCGAGCCACGCGCATGTACCACGACCCTGTCCGACGCCGTCTGTGTGCGGCGCTGCTGGCCACCGGCTGCGGCCTGTCCGCATCATCGGCGCTGGCGAGCCGGGCGACGTTAGCGGGATGCAGTTCGCTGACCGCATTGCTGCAGGCCGAACGGCAGCCTGGCATGGCGGCGGTTCTGGTCGATCACGGGCGCATTGCCGCGCTGTCCACGACCGGGCGGCTCAGTGACAGCCGGACTGCACCGATTGATCGCCATACCGTGTTCGAACTGGGGTCGATCACCAAGCTGTTCACGGCCCTGCTGATATTCCGGCTCCAGCAGCGGCAGCTGCTCGACGTCACCGCGCCCATCGGCCTGTATGTGGAGGGGTTGCCTTCCGCTTGGGCATCCACTTCGCTGCTGCAGCTGCTGAGCCATACCTCAGGCATTCCCAACTATCTGAACGAAGACAACTTCCTGCGGTTGATGCCGACGAATCCAGGCCCCCGTGAACTGCTTGCAGAGGTGGCCGAGCGGCCGCTGGAGTTTGCGCTTGGTGCGCGGCACGCCTACTCCAATACGAACTACATCCTGCTCGGCCTGGCCATCGAGCATGCGACCGGCATGGATTACTGGCGCATCCTCCAGGAGGAGATCCTGTCGCCGCTGGGCATGCGTGATGCAGGGCCGCGTCGTGCAGAGGAGCGGCGCCGGATTGCCCAAGGGCATCTGTTCCAGGATGGCCACTGGCGCGCACCGCCTCCCACTGCTCCGGGCTCGGCATGGGCCGCCGGCGGCCTGCTCGCGAGCATCGACGACATGGCGCGCTTTGCTGTGGCGCTGGACCAGCATCGACTGCTGCCCGAGGCGTCCCTGAAACGGATGTGGTGCGACACACTGCTCTCCAATGGCAGCAACGCGGGCTGGGGGGCCGGCTGGGAAGTTTCCGATGGCGGAAAGGTCGTCGGCCATGGCGGCGGAACCGCAGGCTTCACCGGGTATCTCCGGCACCGTCCCACCGATCGAAGAACACTCGTCGTGCTGATCAATCGCGCCGGAGACATCAACCCGCAGGGTATTGCAGAGCGCCTCGACCTGGGCATGCGTCACTGCAATGGGAGGCTTTCCAGGCCTGCGCCCGCGCTGGAACATGCCGGCGCCCGGACAACGCGATTCCTGCAGTGATGCGGATCATCCACTCTGGCTGATTGAAATGCGCCGCCGGTACTGCGCCATCCACTCCAGCGACGGCGCAACACCACCGAACGGGAAGAAATGCGGGCTGACCTGGCCATGGGCGTCCGTCAGCCCGTTCACCAGTCGATCGACGAACACCTCCGGCCCCGCCGTGCCGAGCAGCCGGCCGATCGAGATGCCATACCTGGCCAGCATCGATGCACTGGCGCCTACGCCGCACCTCGCGGCGTATCGCAGCAGCCGGGTGATGCTGGCCGGACCCGGCACACCGACCAGCACCGGAACCGCGATGCCACGCGTGCGCAGTGCATCCAGCCAGGCCAGCACGGTATCGGCATCGAAGGCGAACTGGGTGACGACCAAGGGAGCCATGCCACGTGCTTCGATGGCCTGGCATTTACCCTCCAGCGCCTGCCAGCGTTCTTCACTGCGCATTGCCGGATGCCCTTCCGGGTGCCCGCCGATAGCAACGACCTTGATGCCGGATTGCTCCAGAACACCGGTCTGGATGATCGAAGCACTGTCGGCAAACGGTCCGGCAGGTGTGGCCAGGTCGCCCGCGATCAGCAGGCAACGCGCGACCCCGGCTTCGCCGGCGGCACGCTCCAGGAAGCGTTCAAGCGCTGCGCGTGACCCGACACGCCGCGCAGAGAGATGCGGCATCGGTTCGAATCCGAGCGCGCGCACCGTGTGCGCGGCGGCCAGGCGGGTGTCGTCATCCTCGCTGGCCAGGTAGGGAATGGAGATGACCGTACCGCGCGGGATCCGATCCGCCTCGGCGCACAGCGCGGGCATGGCCTTCGCGCTGACTTCCAGTGAAAAAGCGCTGATGAAGGCGTCCGCCCGCAGTGACAGGCCTGCCGGCATCAACGTGCTCCGCCCACATTGCCGGCAAGCGGCGAGCTGTTGCGGGCCAGTTCGATGAAGGCCTGCAGGTAGTCGATACCGGTATCGGCCTCGCGCGCGCCCAGGTAGATCTGCTTGGGGATGCCCTTGGCGCCCAGCCGTACGGGCACCACGTCCATGCGCGTGGCGTACTCCTCCACCAGCCAGCGCGGCATGGCAGCCACGCCGCGGCCGCTGGCCACCATCTGCATCATGATGTCGGTGGTTTCAATGGCCTTGTGGCGCCGCGGGGTGATGCCGGCCGGCAGCAGGAACTGGTTGTAGATGTCCAGGCGCTCGAACGGCACCGGGTAGCTGATCAGCACTTCCTGGCTGAGCTGGCGCGGCTTTACGTGGTCCACCTTGGCCAGGGCGTGGTTGCTGGCCACCACCAGCACCTGCTCGTAGTCGAACACAGGGATGAACTTCAGGCCCGGCTTCAGCAGTGGATCGGGCGTGACCAGCAGGTCGATCTCGTAGCCGAACAGCGCGCCGATGCCGCCGAACTGGAACTTCTGCTTGACGTCCACATCCACGTCCGGCCACGCGGCCAGGTACGGCGAGACGATCTTCAGCAGCCACTGGTAACAGGGGTGGCATTCCATGCCGATGCGCAGCGCGCCGCGCTCGCCCTGGGCAAACTGGCGCAGGCGCTCCTCGGCCAGGTCCAGCTGCGGCAGCACCCGGTTGGCGACTGCCAGCAGATATTGCCCGGCCTGGGTCAGCCGCAGGCTGCGGCCTTCGCGCAGCCAGACATCGGTACCCAGCTGCTGCTCCAGCTTCTTCATGCTGTGGCTGAGCGCCGACTGGGTCAGGTTGAGCACGCCGGCAGCAGCGGTGAGCGAGCCCTGCTGCTCGACCTGCTGCACGATGCTGAGGTGGATCCGCTCCAACATTAAGATGAATCTCACTCATGGATAGGTGAAGTAATACCATTTTACGTCATGGAAAGGCATGACTAGGATCGGGTCATGCCTTCATCCCAACGCCCCCTCCGTATCGTCGCCGTTTCCGGTGGACTGCAGCGCCCCTCCCGGGCCGCCACCCTCGCCGAGCACCTGCTGGGCCTGATCGGCGAGAACATGCGCAGCGAACAGCAGCTGATCGAACTCGGCGAACTGGCGCCGCAGCTGGCCGGTGCGCTGTGGCGTTCGCAGCTCCCGGAGGTTGTCGAGCGCCAGCTGGTGGCCGTCGAACGGGCCGATGTCCTCGTGGTGAGCACGCCGGTCTACCGCGGCTCCTACACAGGGCTGTTCAAGCACTTCTTCGACTTCATCGACCAGGACGCGCTGGTCGATACTCCCATCCTGCTGGCCGCGACCGGCGGCAGTGACCGCCATGCACTGGTGATCGATCACCAGCTGCGGCCGCTGTTCAGCTTCTTCCAGGCCCGCACCCTGCCCCTGGGCGTGTATGCCACCGACCGCGATTTCACCGAGGGGCACGTGCACAACGAAGCGCTGATCCAGCGCGCACGACTGGCGGTGCAGCGCGCAATGCCGTTGCTTGCGCTGTCCCATCGCGGCGCGCCAGTCGCCGCCGCCGAGGCCATCGAAGCCCTTTGAAGCCAGATGCCGCCAACCTGCATCTGGATGTCACCCCGCAAACGGAACGCCGCCCATGACGAACGACGCCTTCACCTTCAGCATCACGCGCATCCCCTTCAACGAGGATTACCAGCCGGCCGAAGGCACGCGCATCACCACCAACTTCGCCAACCTGGCGCGCGGCGCATCCCGGCAGGAGAACCTGCGCAACACGATCAGCATGATCAACAACCGCTTCAATGATCTGGCGCATTGGGACAACCCAAGCGCCGATCGCTACGCGGTCGAGCTGGACATCATCTCGGTGGAGATGCACATCGACGGCGCCGACGGCAGCGATCCGTTCCCGTTGATCGAAGTGCTGCGGCCGACCATCGTCGACACGCACACCGGCGCACGCACCGAAGGCATCGTCGGCAACAACTTCTCGTCCTATGTCCGTGACTACGACTTCAGCGTGGTGCTTCCGGCCAGCAACGAAGGCAAAAACACCTTCGGCCTTCCGGAGGGCTTTGGCGACCTGCATGGCAAGCTGTTCAAGCACTTCCTGCGCTCGGACGCCTACCGCGCCAACTTCAGCAAGGGGCCGGTGATCTGCATCAGTGTTTCCAGCAGCAAGACCTACCACCGCACCGAGAACCATCATCCGATCCTGGGCGTGGAGTACCGCCAGGGTGAGTTCTCGCCCACCGACCAGTACTTCGACAAGATGGGCCTGCGGGTACGCTATTTCATGCCGCCGGGCAGCGTCGCACCGCTGGCGTTCTACTTCCAGGGCGACCTGCTGGGCGATTACTCGAACCTGGAGCTGATCGGCACCATCAGCACGATGGAGGCCTTCCAGAAGATCTACCGCCCGGAGATCTACAACGCCAATTCCGTGGCCGGCAAGGTCTACCAGCCCAGCCTGAAGCACCAGGACTACTCCTCCACCCGCATCGTCTACGACCGCGAAGAGCGCAGCCAGCTGGCGGTCAAGCAGGGCCGGTTCACCGAAGAACACTTCATCAAGCCGTACCGCGCCGTGCTTGAGCAGTGGGCCGCCCGCTGATTCATCGATTTCCCATTCGCCCCCAGGACACACCACACGATGCCGACGAAGACGCTGCTCCCCACCTCCACCGCAGGCAGCCTGCCCAAACCCTCCTGGCTGGCAGAGCCCGAGAAGCTCTGGTCACCCTGGAAGCTGCAGGACGAAGGCCTGATCGAGGGCAAGCAGGACGCCCTGCGCCTGTCCCTGCAGGAACAGCAGCATGCCGGCATTGATATCGTCAGTGACGGCGAGCAGACCCGCCAGCACTTCGTCACCACCTTCATCGAGCATCTCAGCGGCGTCGACTTCGAGAAGCGCGAAACCGTGCGCATCCGCAACCGCTACGATGCCAGCGTGCCGACCGTGGTTGGCGCCGTGAGCCGCCCCAGGCCGGTATTCGTCGAGGATGCGAAGTTCCTGCGCCGCCAGACCACGCAGCCGATCAAGTGGGCGTTGCCCGGCCCGATGACGATGATCGACACGCTGTACGACGCGCATTACAAGAGCCGCGAAAAGCTGGCCTGGGAGTTCGCGAAGATCCTCAACGAGGAAGCGAAGGAGCTGGAGGCCGCCGGCGTTGACATCATCCAGTTCGATGAGCCGGCCTTCAATGTGTTCTTCGACGAAGTGAATGATTGGGGCGTAGCCGCACTGGAGCGCGCGATCGAAGGGCTGAAGTGCGAGACGGCGGTACACATCTGCTACGGCTACGGCATCAAGGCCAACACCGACTGGAAGCAGACCCTGGGGTCGGAATGGCGCCAGTATGAAGAATCGTTCCCCAAACTGCAGACCTCCAACCTCGACATCATCTCGCTGGAATGCCAGAACTCGCACGTGCCGATGGACCTGATCGAGCTGGTGCGTGGCAAGAAGGTGATGGTCGGTGCCATCGACGTGGCCTCCAACACGGTGGAATCGGCGGAGGATGTGGCCAACACGCTGCGCAGGGCGCTGCAGTTCGTGGACGCCGACAAGCTCTACCCGAGCACCAACTGCGGCATGGCGCCGCTGGCGCGCGATGTGGCCAGGGGCAAGCTGCGCGCACTCAGCGCGGGGGCGAGGATCGTACGTGAGGAGCTTTCGGCGTAGCCCTGGCTGGGGATGTGTTCCCGTTTCGGCGCGGGGAGGATGGAACCTGGCCGGGTACAGACCAGGCTCCACCTCGCCCCTGCACCTCGGGCCTGGCGGCCGTCATGCGCGGCCGTGGCGCCAGCGCTTCCTTGATCCGCCCCATCTCCCCTGCCCCGGCTTCGGCCAGGCGCCGGGCCTGCTGCCGCTGTTCCCGCGTGAGCGCCGGAGGCGGTGGAGTACCGGCATCCACCAATCGCGCCACCGCATCGCGCAGAGGCAACTGCGGGCAGAGCCGTGCAGCACACCAGCGCTCGGCGTAGCGCTTGGCCTGACGGGTGCTGGTGGCGGACACGACCTTGACCTGTGACATCTTGCGTGCGTCCAGGTACAGGCGGAACCCGAGCGCGGCATGCGGCACGATACTGGCCACCGAACGGCCGTTCCACCACAGATCCCAGCGCTCGCCGCTCTGCACCCAGCCCGAGGGCCGGCGGGCTATCATGAAATCGGGAGCGCTGGAGGGCGAATGCATGGCCGTAAGAATACGGTCGGCCGTCGCATGGACTGAGATTGCGGAGTGGCGCTGGCAACCTCACAACGCTTCTGCCGCAGTGAAGCCCTCTTTACCACTCCCCTCTTTACCACTCTGGGCCGAGCAGTTTCTCCACCTCGGTTTCGAGCCTCTTGGCGGCTTCCTCCTGCGAGGCCACCTTGATGCACAGCCCGGACTGGGCGCGCCCGAGGGTCAACCGGTAACGGTTGATGGTGCCGTCGCCGTCGCCATCCAGTTCCACCCGGGCCACCCGGGTTCGGCCATTGGCGTTGAAGGTCCAGCCCTGGTAGTCGAACATCGTTGAGTCCACCGCAACGCCCTGAATGGCTCCCACCTTATGCGGGGAGGTGCGACACCCCGCCCGATGCTCGCTTCCTGTTCCTCTTTCCTCATCTGGGCGGCCGTGACCGTGGCGACCCTCGGCCTGCTGTTCCGGCCATTCCGCATTCCGGAGTACGTGTGGGCACTGGGGGCTGCTCTTCTGCTTCCACTGCTGGGAACGGTGCCGTTCGGCACGACCTTGCACGCGGTGGCCGAGGGCCGCGATGTCTATCTGTTCCTGATCGGCATGATGATGCTGGCCGGGCTGGCCCGGCTGGCCCGGCGCGAAGGCCTGTTCGACCCGGCACAATCATTCCCTGGCACGCAAGCGCAAGGTGGAATGGGCGGATCTGGCCAAGCGCCAGTTGATCACCGTGCACCGCACAAGCGGCAACCGCACGCTGCTGAATGGTGCGTTGGCGCGTGAGAGCCTCAAGCTCAGCTGGCACTACGAAGTGGCCCACCTGTCGACTCATTGGGCATGGTCGAGGCCGGCATCGGCGTGTCAGCGCTGCCGAAGATGGCCACGCCGGACGGGGATCACCCCACCCTGGTGACACGCGCGATCGGCAACCCGGTAGTGTCGCGCACGATCGGCATAGTCCGCCGCCGTGGTGCCCTGCTCTCGCCCACGGCAGAGCGCGCCACCTCTCCTGCCCGCAGCAATTCCCTGCGGCGCCTACTGAAGGCTTCCTCGGTCCCGGTGCCTCATACCGGGTCGAGATTCAGATCGGCAACCTTGCCGAAGGGCATGACGGTCAACGCCTTGCAGCTTCCCTTCTCGATTGAATCACTGGGATTCTCAGCGGATTTTACGATCCCGTAGCCTGAGCCGCTCTTGTTGAAGACGGCGGCGCCGCTGTCACCGGACGCGCATGCAAGTTCGGAGCCTTCCACTCTTCCCCAAGTGGGTGCACAGACTGCAGCGCCACATACGCCCAACGGGGCGTGCTGCACCGATGTGACGGTTCCGCAACTGAAGCCGGTGCGAGCCCCTCGGAAGCAAAGGAGGCCATGCAGTGGAAGGTCCGCATGGATCAGTATCAATGCCTTCGTCTGGTACTCACCCTTCAATTCTGCGAACACTTCCTGGAGCGGTGTATTTCCAGCAGGAAGCGAGTGCCATTGAACATCGTGACTACCGTCGAAGAGCGCGTCCTGGAATGTCAGTGGCATCATGACCTGCGGGCCACCAACCTCATGACCGTAATTGCTGTAAAGCAACTGATCATCGCAGTGCGCTGCCGTAAGGAGCCCTTTTACCTTGGTCAGCTTGTGCCGAACCGCAAGGCCGCTTGTGCACATCCTGCCATTGGCAGTCAGGATCGCCCCACCGGCGGTGTACGCCGAATTGCGGAAGGGATCCCTCCCAAGGATGATGTTGACCTTCAGCTTCGCAGCCTCTTCAATCTTGCGCTTGGCCGCTTCATACGATTTTGCATCGGCTCCACGAACCGAAACGTCAATCATGCCCAGCTCGGGGCGGCCGTCCACACTCACTGCATCAGGTATGAGTTCGACCACAAGTGGAACGACTCTATGCATGGTTTCGGAGAACTCCTTCTCCGTGTACGGATACCCCTCCTCGAACTCGACCCTGATGGATGAGTCACTCACTCTGAAGTGCCGGACCGCCTCCATCATGTTTCCCTTCAGTCCAACAACGAGGTGTTGATCGGGCATGTTTTCGATCGAAACAAATGCGAGCCGATCACTGTATCGCCGTTTCAGTTCGGCGATGACCGAAGGTAGCTCGGATTCAACTTCCAGCCTGCGCTTGGCGGTGTCGAGTGACACGCCGTTCGCACTCATGTAGGCCTTGGCAGCGATATCCGATTCCTTCTCCGAAAATGCCTGGCCTGCCGGCATGACCGCGAGACTCTGAGCTGACGCGAGAACAAGCAGAACTGATGCTAGCGACATCTAGGTTTCCTCCATGGAATGAGTTCAGGAGCCAGTGCCGGCTCCACGGCCGAAGGTAGCAGGAAACCTCTTTGCGCTCGGCGGGGCAGGAGGGCCATTCACCGTTTCGTGATGCATTGCGCGCTTCAACGCAGGTGTGCGTCGCGCCAGATCAGGCTTAGCGCTGGTAGTTCTTCAGAAACAGCCAGGTAATCAGCGCCGACCATCACGTGCTCGGTGCGCTGCTGCTGGGACGCGATGGAACCCGCGCGCAGGCTCCTCCGAGGCCGCTGCCCGGCATCGTTGATCGCATCGGCGGTGGCGATGCCTTTGCCGCCGGCATCGTGCACCGATTGCTGTCCGGGCTGGACGCAGAAAGCACCGTGCGCTTCGGACTGGCTGCGGGCGCGTTGAAGCACGCCATTCCCGGCGACTTCAGCCCTGCCCGCGAAGCTGAAGTCCGGGCGCTGATGGAGAGCGACCAGTTCGACGTTCGTCGCTGATCTCCCCCAGGATAATCCCGCTAGAATCCAACGGGCGCTGGAATCGCGCAGGGATCGCCCATGGATTACACCGGATACACGCGCAAATTTCCCAACAACCGCCCGCTGAATGCGTTTGATCGTGAGCACCGCCTGCTGCGGAAGAAGCGACTGGATGTCGCGCCGCTGGCGCAGCTGTGCGTGGTGAAGATGAATTCGAACTGCCTGGTTTCGGTGGATCGCTGGTTCGCCGCACGTGGCTTTGCAGCCCTGCTGGGCGCGATCGGCATTGCCTTCGGGCTGGGCGGCATGCTGATGCTGCTCTGGTTGCTGGTCGTGAACAGGCTACCGAACCAAAACGGCCTGTGGGAGGCGATATTCATAGGCATGGCGATGCTGGCCGTCTTCACTGCAGCGAGCATATGGGTAGCTTGCCTCGAGCTGTTCCGTTGGACCTACTATCCGATCGCGCTTGATCGCAAGCATCGGCAGATACACGTGTTCCGGCTGGATGGCACCACCCTCAGCGCGCCCTGGGACCGGGTGTATTTCACGCTTGGCCGCGGAACCGGAACCTTCGGATGGTACAACTGGGATGTCCGCGGACTGATCCTGGACGCGGATGGCGTGACAGTACGGGAGACGTTCGCGTTCTGCATCGCGACCTCCCGCATCGAGAACGCGCATGCCCACTGGGAGTTCCTGCGGCGCTACATGGAAGAAGGACCGGCAGCCGTCGTGGACGCGGTGCACTACTGCATGCCGCTGGACGGCAAGCGCGAGAGCTTCGCGTCCGGCAAGGAGCGCATCTTCGCCGAAGACGCGCAGCTCCCGGGTTTCATGTGGCTCACGATGCTGCCACTCAACTACCTGCACACGATCATGCGCTGGGTGGTGATGCAGACCAGCAGGATTCCGCGGTTTCCACCGGACATCGAGGCGTGCCTGACACCGGACGCCGGTGATCCCTGTGTCCGCGACGCTTCGATGAATCCACCGGACCTGCGCTGACCCATCAATGCAAAGGCACCTTCAGCACCGAAGGCGCGTTGGCTGGCGAGCTGAAGGTCACCGCACCGCCCAGCTGGCTGATGCCCGCATAGCGCAGGTCCACGGTATCGACCACCAGGGTCAGCCGGCTGCCGGTCGGGAGGTTCCAGCTGCTGGCTTCCAGGCGAAGATCGATGGTTCTCGGCTGGCCGGGCGTGGCACCGCGCAGGGTGTACGGCTTGTGGCTGATCAGCTGGCCGTTGCCCAGCATATCCTCGGCATACAGGTAGGCATACAGCGTGGTGTTGGCGCGAGTGGGCGTCACCGTCAACCGCACTTCCGGTGCGCCATCCAGGCGGCGTGCACTCCAGTAGATCGGGCCCTGCCAGACGCCTGCGGCGTTGCGGCCAACGAATGGTACATAGGCACCGGGTGGCAGGTTGAACATCTGCAGCGCGCCGGACGCCATCACCACGCCGGAGTTGGCGGCAGTCAGCAGGCCGCTGCCGATCCGGTAGTTCCAACCGGTGCCGCCACCGCTCTCGGACAGCCCTCCGGTGGGCAGCAGAAGCCCGGTCGGCGCGGTCAGCCCGTAGCTTACGGCGCCGGTAGAGGTGGCCTGCCAGTCCGGATAACGGCTCCAGCTGCCCTTCTGCGACTTCAACTGCACCGCCGGCTGGCGATCGATGCCATTGGCCACGCCCTTGAGGTAGTGGTCGAACCAGTCGCCCACCGTGGCATAGACCTCATTGGGAATGCCGAGCGCACCGAAGGCTTCGTTGAGGGCGTGGTCGCCATGGCGCAGCTGCAACTGCTTGGGTCCCTTCAGGCGGGTGAAGAAGTCGACCAGCTGGCCCGGCGGAAACAGGCTGTCGTTGAAGGCGTTGGCGAGGAATACCGCGGGTTGGTTGGCATTGATCTCATCAAGGCTGCTGGCCGGGCTGCGCTGTGCCGCCACCGGCAGCAGCGAGTCCACCGCCCCCTGGTAGTTGCCGACCAGCACATTGCCGTTGATGGTGGCCAGCTCCGCCCCGGGGCGGCCAGTGGCCAGGCCGGCTGCCACCAGCAGGGCAATGCCCTGCGCGCTGGGCGTGTCATGGCTGTAGAGCGACGCCTGCAGGTCGGCCCAGCCGCTCAACGCGGCAACGGCCTTGATGCGCGGGTCGCGTGCCGCCGCCAGCAGGCTGGTGCCGGCCCCATAGGAGATGCCCGATACACCGATTCGTGAGGGGTCGGCACGGGTGTTGTCCAGCGCCCAGTCAATCAGTGCACTGACGTCCTCGACCGTGGCCGGGCCGGCGATGTCGATGCTGCCGCCCGACTCCCAGAAGCCGCGCGAGCTGTAGCTGATGACCACATAGCCGCGCTGCGCCAGCGACTGTGCCACGCCCACGTACTCCACGCTGGGCACCGCCCAGCTGCTGGGCATCACCAGCAGCGGATAGCGGCCACTGCCGGCATCCTGGGGTTCGATGACGAAGGCCCCGAGGGGCGTGCCATCCCAGCTGGGGATGGTGCGATGGGTGGTCTTGACCGTGGCCGCCAGGGCCGTGGGCGCCAGCCCGGTCAGCAGGATCAACAGCAGCAGAACCTTGCGCATCGTTGTCTCTCCCCGTCGGTGGTGGTGCAACGGATCGGACCGTACCAGTGCGAATGGTGGCTGGCACCTTGCGACGCAACATGCCGCAAAGCGCGCCTTGCTATGCTTCAAGGCACTGCGGGCCCTCCGCAGTCTCCCATCAAAGCAAGGACGCCCCCGATGCACAGGATGCTCGTCGCAGGCACGCTCTCCAGCGTCGCCTGTCTGTTCGCCCCTTTAGTGTTGGCGGAAGATGCCCCCGAACCGGCCAACGATTGCGCGGAGATTGCGCGGCTGATGGCCAACGACGACTTTGCGGCACTTGATGCGATGGCCGCGCGTTTCCGCAAGGGCGAGCTCAACGCCGCCGGCCAATCCCGGCTCGGCCGTTTCTACATCTGCATGTCGCGTGCAATCGGCACGTCGCGGCAGGAGGTTCAAGCCTGGAACGACTGGTCTGCATGGGCGGCGCGCTGGGTTCAGCACGCGCCGAAGTCTGCGGCGGCCCACCTGATCACCGCACGGATTCCACTCAACCTGGCCTGGAGCTACCGCGGCAACGGTTACGCCAACACCGTCAACGCCGACGACTGGGCACAGTTCCATGAGTACAACGCGGTTTCGCGGGCCTACCTGCAATCGCATGAGGATGTTGCCGGCGGCGACCCGTTCTGGCACGAGATGAACGTGCTGATCGCGCTGCGCGAAAGCGCGGATGACGACGAAATGCTGGCGCTCGTTGATCGCGCAGCGAAGGCCTTCCCCGACTACGAACCACTGCACCTCATTGCCATGGAGTACTTCACGCCGGCCTGGGGCGGCAGCGCGCAGAAGATGGAAGCCTTCGCGCGGCACTCGATGGCCAGCGCACCAAAGAAGAAGCGGGCCATGCGCTACGCACGGCTGTACTGGTCGGCCACCGCGTATTCGCCCGATCACTTCCGCGCGGCGAAGCCCGATTGGCCGCTGATGCGCCAGGGACTGGACGAAATCGCCCAGCAGTACCCGACCATCGACAACCTGGAATCGATCGTCCGCTATGCCTGCCTGGCACGCGACAGCGACGCACTGGTCCGCTGGAATCGTTTGTGGTTGAGCCGCAGCGGTTTCGACGAGGCGGCCATTGCGAGCTCGACCGAGCAAAGCAAGGCCGCATGCCTGGCGCCGGACGAAGAACAGGAAGCATTCCTGTAGCGCCCGCCGCCGCAGGCCCAGGCGCGCAGCTGGCAGGCCTGCCAGGCGCCTAGCACGCGCGCGTGTCATCCACGCGCCGCGTGATCTGACATATCACCAGTGCTTGCGCATGATCACAGCTTCGCCCTTTCGTCATTGACCACAAGGCGCCAGCTTGTGACGCTTATGACACCGCAGGGCTGATGGCCCAACAACGCGGCCAGGCTCCACCGCAATCCGCAGCATCCGTCTCCGCAGCACCTCCGCATGTCCTCGCCCCGGCCAGGTCGTGACGGGCGGCTGCGCCCTGAATCTTCTGCTGGAGAATCGAAATGCGCCTTGCAAGCTTTGTCTTTGCCATCGTACTCAGTGCTTTTGCCGGTGCTGCACAGGCCCAGGTGGTCACCCTCAACAAGGGCGGCTTCGTGCTGACCTACGACTGCAGCATCCACAGCGCCACCCGCTACGAGTACACGCTTACCGCCGATACCGGTTCGGCCGCACGGCCGTCCAGCTTCTACAAGGACCCGGACCTGCCAGCCGGCTGCCTGGGCCAGACCAGCACCGCGTCCTACGCCAGCATCAGATCCGGCTATGACCGTGGCCATCTGGTCACGTCCAACCACATGGACTACGACGCGACCTACATCCGTCGCGCCAACTACATGACCAACATCGTGCCGCAGGTGTCCAGCTTCAACCAGGGCATCTGGGTGAAGGCCGAAAACGTGGCCGAGTGCTACCGCGACATTGCACCGGTGGACGTCTACGGTGGTGTGGTCTACGGCGACGCCGCCAACGATTACTTCCTGGCCAGCCATGGCATCCCGACCCCGGAGTTCTTCTGGAAGACGATCATCACCCGTGACCCGAACACCGGAACCGCCAAGGCGATCAGCTGGATCATTCCCAACGAGGCCAACCTCGGCAGCCTGGACAACTACCTGGTGACGATTGCCGATCTGGAGGAGCTGCTGGGCGCCAGCTATGTGGCGATCAACGCACCGGCCTCGCTGAAGAACATGCTGCCGGCCACCACCTGGCCACAGCCTGCAGGGTGTGACCTGGGCTGAGCGGCGGACAGAGGAACGTCACGATGCCTGTACACGCAGGCATCGTGACGCCAGCACTCTGGCAAACAGGAACTGCACTACGGCGCCGACGACGGTAGCAGCGACAAGCCCGTGCCCTGTCGTTGGCGTCCCACTGGACAGCGTTCGCATCAGGTAGGCCATGCTGGCCAGGCTGATCAGCAGCGTCGTGGCAAGCAGGATCAGCGACACCACCATCCTGCGCGCCGTCGATGCGGGTTCCGGCGACGGCGCGCTGGCCCATAGGCCGGCAAACGTGGCCAGTGCGCAGGCCGCCAGCAGGAGCAGCCCCGCACTCCGCAACTGCGCGGCGCCGTCGGCAACGGGCATAATGAACTCGCCTGGCGAGAATCCCGCAGGCAGCAGCAACACCAGGACGGGGAGCAGGCAGCTGCCGGCCAGCGCCACCGCGCCGGCGATGCCGGCACTGATGAGGTGGTGCCGGGCCTGGCATCGCACTCGGTTCAAGGGGTATTCCCGTGCAGGCGATGGGTGGGGTGGCCCGGCAGTCTAGCGTTCCTGTGGCCGGCGTGCCCTGCCCGTCCCGCTATGGGAAAATGGCGGGCGCTTCGCCCTTTTGGCTGTCCCGGAGTAGTAGATGTCCCGTTTCCCCTTCGATGCCGTGCTGTTCGACTGCGACGGCGTACTGGTCGATTCCGAGCCGCTGGTGGCCCGCGTGCTCTCGGAAATGCTGACCGCACGCGGCTGGCCGCTGACGCCTGCGCAGGCGGGCGAGGTCTTCCTGGGCCAATCCGTGGCCCATCTGGCCGGGCTGATCGCAGAGCGCACCGGCAAGCCGTTCACCGAGCAGTGGCTGGAGGAATTCCGCCAGCAGCGCAATCGTGCGCTGGAGCAGGACCTTGAGGCGATCCAGGGGGCGCCCGAGGCCGTGCGTGCGATCGCCATAGCGACCGGTGGCCGCATTGCCTGCGCGTCCGGTGCCGACCTGTTCAAGGTGAAGCTGCAGTTGAGCAAGGTCGGCATCCTCGATGCCTTCGGTGACCACGTCTTCAGCGGCCAGGACATGCCGCAGACCAAACCCCACCCGGACGTGTACCTGGCCGCTGCCGCTTCGCTGGGTGTGGACCCGGCCCGCTGTGCGGTGATCGAAGACACCGTGACCGGCGCGACCGCCGGCGTCGCGGCGGGTGCGACCGTTTTTGGCTTCAGCGAGGGCGGCCCGCACCACAGCACGCCGGAGGCCCTGCGCGCTGCGGGTGCGAAGGTGATCTTCCAGCGCATGGACCAGCTGCCGGCATTGCTGACGGCCTACGCCGCCGACGCTGCCGCCTGAGTCGGCCTCAGCCCGCGGCGTCCAGTGCGGCGCTGCGGCGCTTCCCGGCGTAATGCAGCACGAACAGGTACAGGCCAGTGAACAGCTGCAGGAACAATGGCGGCAGCGGCGAATAGGTGATCTACGCTGCCGGCTCGCCCTGTCCCAGCCCGCGGACGGCGAAATTGGCGATCACCGCCAGGGTGAAGACGATCGAGGTCCAGCGATGCACGGGCCGCGCCCAGCCCCCCCGGCTCATTGACGGCGCCTCGCTTCAGAGCGGGCTTGGATCATCTTCCAGCCATTGCCGGACGGGTCACGGAATCCGGCATCGATGGCGCCATAGCGTTCGACCGGCTCCTGGGTGAACTCCACGCCCCGCGCCCGCCATCGCGTATAGCACGCCTGGCAATCGTCCACGGCCAGTACCAGCGGCGGCATGGCGCCCTTGGCCACCAGCTGCTGCAGCGCCTGCGCGGTGGCCGCATCGTGGGTGGGCGGGCCCGGAACGAACAGCCCCAGCTGGAATCCGTCCTGGCCGGGGCTGCGTACCGTCAGCCAACGGTAGCTGCCATTGCGCACATCGGTGTGCACTTCGAAACCGAGCATGCCGACGTAGAACGCGAGTGCCTCATCCTGGTCGCGCACATACAGGCCGACCGTGTTCACAGTGTTTGTCATGGGACCTCCCTCAGGTGGGGGCCACGTTAGCAACCGCCTGGCGACGGCGCTTCTCCAAAACTGCGATGTTCAGGTCCGGTCGCTGCGCGGCACGCGCATGGCATTCCGGCACGCTGGCCGGGGTCACCTGGCCAGCGCGCTCGCGCTCGCGCACGTTGCCGGGGCTGTCGCCGGTGATGTCACGGAAGATGCGGCCGAAGGTGCCCAGGCTGCTCCACCCGGTCTGCGCGGCGATCTCGGTGACCGGCAGGTCGGTGTCACGCAACATCGCCACGGCCCGCTCGATGCGGCGGCTGAGCAGGTAGCGGTGCGGCGGCAGCCCGAATGCCTGCTTGAACGAACGCGCGAAATGCGCCGCGGATACGGCACTCACTTCGGCCAGGCGGGCCACCGGCCAGTCCTCGTGGCTGGCATGGTCCATCCGGTCCTTGGCACGCAGCAGGCGTCGCAGCAGTTCGGGGCTCTGGTTCATGCCGCCACCGTGCGCGCCAGATGATGTCGCGCCGCATGCCTGGCCTGCGCGGCCTGCTCGCCCAGCCAGTCACCGAACGCAATGACCTTGGCGCTCCGGCTGCGCGCCGTCGGTGCCACGAACCAGAAACCACGCCCGTCGCTGGCCACACCGGGATGTGCCTGCACCAGGCGCCCGCTGTCCAGTTCGGCCTGGAACAGGATTGGCGAAGCAATGGCGATGCCCTGCCCGGCAATGGCCGCGCCGGCGTCCAGATGCTCTACCGCAAAGGGGGTGATGAAGCTCTCTGCGGCCGGCGGCGGGACGGCACCATGTGCGGAGAACCACAGTGCCCACCAGTCGGGCCTGCCGAGCAGCGGAACGTCCAACGCCCGGCGACCGAGCCCGTCTGCCGCCGGCAGCAGCGCTGGCGCGCACAACGGGGTGAAAATGCTGGGGAACAGGGGCGTGGCCTGCAGCCCGGGCCACCCGCCATGCCCATTGCGGATGGCGGCATCGAAACGCCCGGCGGCCAGGTCCTGGGGCTCTGCCGACAGGTCCAGTTCCAGCCCGATGTTCCGATGGCGGGCACGGAAGCTGCCCAGGCGAGGCGTCAACCAGCTGGTGCCCAGCGTGGGCAATACGGACAGGCGCAATCGCGCCGCATCCATGTCAGCGGCACGCATGAAACTGGCACGAAGCGCGTCGAAGGCCCGGGTGGCCTCCTGCGCGACGCTGGCACCCGCTGCCGTCAGCTCCACATGCTGTGCATGGCGCAGGAACAGGCAGGTACCGGTCTGGGCCTCCAGCCGGCGCACGTGGTAACTCACCGATGCCGCACTGGTGTCGAGCTCCTCGGCGGCACGGGCGAAACTGCCCAGCCGCGCCGCCGCTTCGAAGGCGCGGATGGCGACAAGCGATGGAAGCTGGCGTCGGGTCACCATAAGTGTGGCTTAGCCTGAACCCCGATATCTGCGTGGTCAATCCCCCTCGCACCCGCAACGATGGAGGCACGTCCGGCAAGGGGTCACGCACATGGATCGACGGCAGTTCCTGGCCACCTTGGCCGCGGCGGCAGCCTCAAGCGCCCTGCCCTCGGGGCGGCCCCTGGCCAGCCACAGCGAAGACTGGAAATGGTTACAGGGCAACTGGCGGGTCCGGCACCAACGGCTGAAGGAGCGCCTGCTGGGCGATACCCGCTGGGAAGCCTTCAGCGGCGCCAGCGCGGTCTGGCTCACCCTGGGCGGACTCGGCACCATCGATGACAACGTCATGGCGCTGCCTTCGGGTCCCTACAGGGGCCTGGGCGTGCGTGCGTTTGATCCGGTGTCTTCCACGTGGTCGATCTGGTGGATCGATGGACGCAACCCTGCCCATATCGAAGCGCCCGTGCGCGGCGTCTTCGAAGGCGATGGAGGCAGCTTCCGTGGTCGTGATCACTTCAAGGGACGCCCCATCGACGTCTGGTTCCGCTGGCATGACATCCATGGCGAGGAGCCGTGGTGGGAGCAGGCGTTCTCCGACGATGCCGGCGCGCACTGGGAAGTGAACTGGCGCAACTGGTTCCGCCGCACTGCGGCAGCCCCCTCTCCGCTTCCGAAGCTGCCGGATGCACCGCGCGATTTCGATTTCCTGGTGGGCCATTGGAACGTGCGCCATCGTCGCCTGCGCGCTCGGCTGGCAGGCAGTGATGCGTGGGACGCGTTCAACGGCACCCTGCACAACTGGCCGGTACTGGGAGGATTCGGCAACGTGGGCGACAACCTGATGGACGTGCCGGGAGCACCACTGCGCGGCATGGGTATCCGCGCCTGGAGTGCGGCTGAGCGGCACTGGCTGAGCTGGTGGCTGGATGGCCGGGAGCCGACCCGGATCGGCGCGCCGCTGCGCGGTGGTTTCGAGGCCGGCGTCGGGCGCTTCTTCGGCGATGACCAGCACGACGGACGGCCGATCCAGACGCGGGTGATCTGGTCACGCATTACCCCGCGCTCGGCGCGCTGGGAACAGGCGGCTTCGACCGATGGGGGACGCAGTTGGGAAACCAACTGGGTCAGCGACTTCGAGCGGCAGGCATGAAAGCGCTGCTGGCCGTGATGCTGCTGGTTTCTGCGTCGCCCCCCGCGACTCCCTCAAGGGTGCTGCAGATCGTCGGCCCCGCCGAACGCTTTGCGCCGGGCGTTGCATCCACGCAGTACGACGAGATTCGACTGACCTTGAGCCCGGACGGAAACACCGCACTGTGGTTCAGCCGCAACCGTCCCGGCGGTCCGGGCGGGTATGACATCTGGGTCTCCCGCCACGATGGGCAGCGCTGGCGGCCGGCGACGCCGGTACCGTTCAACACGGCCGGGCGCGACTTCGATCCCGCGTTCTCCGCAGATGGGCGCGTCGTGTATTTCTGCTCGGACCGCGCAGGCGGCCAGGGCGGCGACGATCTGTACCGGGTCAGCATTGGACGCGACGGTCGATTCGGCGAACCGGAGAATCTGGGCCCCGCGGTAAACAGTGCGGCCGACGAGTTCGCACCGATGCTCTCCCCGGACGGTCGTACGCTGTTGTTCTCCAGCGATCGCGCGGGCGGTGCCGGCGGCCATGACCTCTACAGCGCCACGATGATCGGCGGCGTGGCGCAGCTGGCGCGGCCGCTGGCCGGTGGCATCAATACCGCCGCGCAGGAGTTCGATGCCACGTTCCTCGGCGACGGCCGAACGGTGGTGTTTGCCCGCGCCCTGGACTTCGGCAGTGCACCGGTACGACAGTTCATTGGCTACGAGCGTGGAGGCCGTTATGACGCGGGCCATGCATTGCCCTCCCCGGTGAACGAAGCCTTCGGCGACAGCTACGGTGCGATGCTGGATGGCTCGCAACCTGACACTTTGACCTATTCGGCGCGGCGCGCAGACGGTGCGGGGTTGGACCTGTACCGCATCCGCTACCGTTCGGGCGAACCATGATCCGCGCTCAGCGCTGCGCCGGCAGTTCCAGCCGATGCTTGCGGCACAGCCGGTACACGGTCACCCGCGAGATCTGCATCTGCCGTGCGCACTCGGAGACGTTGTAGCCGGTCTGGCGCAGGGTCTGCAGCAGCACATCGCGCTCGGCCTGGCCGCGGGCATCCTGCAGCATCGCGCCCGGCGGCGCATGCTCGCTCCCCCCCAGTTCGAGGTCACGCTCGCTGATCAGCTCGCCTTCGGCCATGATCGCCGCCCGCTGCACCCGGTTGAGCAGTTCACGCACGTTGCCGGGCCAACCGAAGCGTCGCATCGCCTGCAGCGCGGCGGGCGCAAAGCCACGTGCACGCACGCTGTGGCGCAGACGGAAGCAGCGCAGGAAGTGCTCGGCCAGCAGCTGCACATCGGCGCCACGCTCGCGCAAGGGCGGCATCAGCAGGCGCAGCACATTGAGCCGATAGTAGAGATCGCTGCGGAACCGCCCCTGCGCCACCGCGTGCTCCAGTTCGACGTGGGTGGCCGCGAGTACGCGCACGTCGGCCCGCAGCGGCTGGCTGCTGCCTACGCGCTCGAAGGTGCCTTCCTGCAGCACGCGCAGCAGGCTGGTCTGCGCCTCCGCCGGCAGGTCGCCCACCTCGTCGAGGAACACGGTGCCGCCGTGTGCGGCTTCGAATACGCCTATCTGGCGCTTGTCGGCGCCGGTGAACGAGCCGCGCTCGTGGCCAAACAGCTCCGACTGCACCAGGTTGGCCGGAATGGCACCGCAGTTGACCGCGATGAACGGCTTGCCCGCACGGCCGGACAACGCATGCAGCGCGTGAGCCGCCAGCTCCTTTCCGGTACCGGTTTCGCCGGTGACCAGCACCGGCAGTTCGACCGGCGCGAACTTGTGCAGCACGGTGCGCACCGCATGCAACGCAGGACTCTCGCCGATCAGTGCGCGTGGTCCCTGGCCGCCGCATACCTCGCTGGCAGAAGGATCATCCGCGTCGAACTGCTGGCGCATCGCAGCCACCAGGTCCTGCAGGCCGAAAGGCAGCGTGAACCGCGAGATGCAACGCTGCAGCAAGGGCAGCCACGCTGCAGGCGTGGGCCCTGCGCCGGGTGGCAGCACCGCAAGCCAGGGCAGATGCACGTGCTGTTCGATCCATGGCGCCAGCAACTGCAGCGCGGGCGTATCCAGATGGCGAAGATCCAGCACAGCGAGCAGCCGATCACGCCCGCGCAGCCCGATCGCCATCGCCGGGTCGGGATGGATGCGGCGCACGTACCAGCCTGCGGCCGCCAGCGCGCTGCGCTCGTTCGCCAGCGGCTCGCCGAACCAGAGCACGCAACGTGATGTAGAAGCCTCCGGGACCGCCGCCATGCTTCCCCCAGCATCCGGACACCGTCGGCGGACTGTCAGGCAATCACCGGCGTGCCGCCCTCCGCCGGGACCCTTTACGGCCACCGCAGCGGCCTTTGATGGGCGGATCCTAGCGCTGCGCTAAACGGCGGCGCAATGAGCGCCGCGTCAAGAAAGCACCGGCTGAAGCGGCATCGTTGCAGTCCGCGACGGCACCTGTAACGCCCGTGTGACAGTCGGGCGCCCGCCTTGCCCTGCGGCGCTTGGTACAGCGCAATCCCAACATTTTTCCGACGCCTCTGTAACAGCGCGGCAGCAGCACCCCATGCCTGCCAGCGCCTGGCGCCAGAGCGGCCAAGCCTTGCAGGGTTGGCACGGTTGATGCGTGGTTCCGCCGCACCCACCACGGGAGATCGGCATGGACGGCACCACCCCCATTCGCGGCCTGCTGGCGACGCTGGCCGTGGCCCTGCTGTCGGTTGCCGCGAGCGCCTCTGCCTCCGGTGCACGCCAGGGCGTGAAGGCTCAACCGGGCGAAATCGTCCTGTTGCGTGATGTGTCCGCACGCCCGGCCTATCGCATGGCGCCGCCCGGCATGGCGCTGATCGCCGACCCGAAACCCCAGCGCGAGATCGCAGCGGCCCTCGGTGCGGGTGCCCCGGCAAACGGGATGGACGAGCTGAGCGATGAGGACTACGCAGGGATGGGGGCGGGTCAGGCAGCCACAGCCACCGCACCCGCAGGCACCACGGTCGAACGCGTGACGCAGCAGGCATTGGGCGGTACGCTCGGCCGCCACGGTGACGGCATGGTCGGCGGCAGTCTCGGTGGCGCCATGAGCGGGCCGCTCGGCGCGGTAGGCAACAGTACCCGCGGCATCGGCGAGACCGTGCGCGGCGCTCTCGGCCAGTTCCCGCTGCAGGGCATGGCCCCGGCAGGTGGCAAGTGAGTCGGGCGCACTGGCTGCTGCTGATCCTGCCTGCCACGCCGTTGATCGCGCAGGCCGATGACTACAGCGGCATGCTCGCCTACCTCGACGTTGCCCGCATCGACGGTCACGCCCTGGCGGGTGCAAACGGTGCCATCGCGGTGAACCAGGCGGCCGGCGACCTCAACCTGCAGGCCAACATGCGCGGCATCGCCACGGGCGAACATGCCGACGTCTCGATCAGCAACCGGCAACTCCGCGGTGGCAACCGCGTACTGGGTGCACCGCTGCACGCCACTGCCGTCATCGATGGCAAGGCGCTGGCCGGTGCCAGCGGCATCGCATCCATCAACCAGGCCAGCGGCATCGCCAACACGACGCTCAATGTCGTCAGCGCGACGCTGGCCCGACAGGGCATACGCGAAACCGACGATACGGCGTTGGCCGCCGAAGGTTCCGTGTTGGCAGGGGGGCGGGACGACGCCGGTCGCGGCGTCGCGACGGGCACCCGCAGTGCTGGTGTCACCAGCACGGCGCTGCGGGGATTCGACGGGGTCCTGCAACTCAATCAGATCGCGGGCAACGGCAACGACACGGCCAATGTACTGGGCCTCGTCGTGCAGGACCGCCCGTGACAACCACCCAACCGATGCACCACCCGATGAGAGAGAGGGCACCATGAAAGCGACCGTCAAACGGACCATGCTCGCCATGGCGATTGCCACCGCCTCGACCGCCGCTGCGGCCAATGGCTGGGACAACCAGAACGCCAACGCGAACATCAACCACACCCACACCATCAGCGAAACCCGCAACGACACCCACAACCATACGGACAACGACGTACGCAACCGCAACGTCAACGTCAACGTGCAGAAGCACAGCAACATCCAGGCCGACGAACGCAAGGAAAAGAACAACCACGGCGTCGACGTGAACCTGGAGAAGGACCTGCGGCTGGGTACCGACATCAACTTCTCCGGCGACCCGAACATCACCGGCGACATCGACCTCGACTCGGCGGCCATTGCCGTGATCGACAACCGCCAGTCGATCAGCAACAACGCCACCAGCAACAGCCTGGTCACCAACAGTGCCTCCATCGCTGACAGCGTGGGTGCAGGTGCCTCCGGTAACCTGGGCTTCAACGTGGTATCGGGCGACAACAACGCCCAGGACAATGCCGCCTCGTTGTCCGCCGCCGACGCGTCCTTCAGCTTCGGCATGGCCGACGCCGAGGTGTTCGTCAACCAGGCCGGCTTCGGCAACGCCACCATGAACTCCGGCGTCACCAATGCCGCGGGTCTCAGTGGCAATGCCTTCGGCGGTGCGTCTGGCAACATCGGCGTGAACGTCGCCACGGGCAACAACAACGAGCAGAAGAATGCGCTCGCCGCCTCGGTCGCGACTACCGCAGTGGCGCAGTCGAGCATCAGCTCCAACCAGGTCTCCACCGGCAACACGGTCAGCAACGCCGGCTTCGTGCAGTCCTACACCGATACCGTGCAGGTCGGCATGCGTGGCGGCGTCAGCGGCCTGACACTGGCCTATGGCGCGGGAACCTACCGCGGCACCGGCAACGCCTACCAGATGGCCAACTACTACCTGGATACGTGGAGTGGCGAGCTGCCGCACCCGGGTGGCAACAGCACCGGCCATATCGATCTGGACAACCAGATCCAGAACGCCACGATGAACCCCAACCGGCCGGGGGTGGGCGGCCTGGGCTTCGATACGCGTGAGAGTGGCACCAGCCAGTTCGTCGAACTGGGCGTGGCCGACCTGTATGCCAGCCTGAGCGGCACAGTCAGCACCACGCGCTGGGTGAATGTGGATGCGACCAACACCTCGGCGTTGTCCGGCAGTGCCTTCTCGGGCGCCTCCGGCAACATCGGCGTGAACGTGGCCGCGGGCACCGGCAACCTGCAGGCCAACAGCCTGGCCCTGGCAGTCGCCCAGCCCAGCACCGGCGGTGGTGGCGGCAACGGCGAGTAAGTGCACCAACCCCGGCCGTCCGCCAATGGCCGGGTCCCCGGGAGCCCCTGTTCCTCCTCCCCCTTGGGACAGGGGCTCCCCCTTGCTGCCGGAGAACGCGATGATCGGCCACCGTCTCTCGATACGCCTGCTGGCCTGCCTGCTGTTGCTGGGCGGCGCGTCTGCGTGGGCGGGCGACGTCGGCTTCGCCGGCGTACTGCCCAATGGCGCACTGCTGCAGCAGAAGGTGGAGAGCATGCAAGAGCGGCGCTACCGCAATGTGGTGCGGCAGCACACCGATTACAGCTGCGGGGCGGCCGCGCTGGCGACCCTCCTGCGCCATGCCTACCACCTGGACACCGACGAGGCCACGGTGATCGAAGGGATGATGGGGGTCTCCGATCCGGCACTGGTGGCCGAGCGCGGTTTTTCGCTGCTCGACATCAAGCGCTACGTGGAATCGCTGGGCATGCGCGGGCGCGGCTATCGCATCGATGAGGCGCGCCTGCGCACGCTTCGCGTTCCCGGCCTTGTGCTGATGGACGTGCGCGGCTTCCGCCACTTCGTGGTGCTCAAGCAGGTGCGCGGCGGTGTGGTCGAGGTGGCTGATCCCATCCTTGGCAACCGCAGCCTGGCGCTGCCTGAATTCCTCGCTGCGTGGCCATCGCATGCCGTATTCGTGGTGATCGGCAGTGATTTCGATCGCAACACGGTCCTGCTGCAACCCAGCGAACGGCCCAGTGCCCGCGCGCTCTACGCGCGACAGGGGCCGATCACCGATGCCGAACTGGTCGACTTCGGTTTCAGCCACGCCGACCTGTTCTGAAGGAGGTTCCGCCATGTTCCGCCACCGACTGTTGATGGTCCTGCTGCTGGCCTGCCCCGCCCTGCCCCTGCAGGCGGCGGACGCGGCGCCCGGGCGTGGCCTGAAGGAAATTCCGGATCCCGAACTGAACCTGATGCGCGGCCGCTACACCGTAGGCGGCAATACCGTGGCCTGGTTCGGAGTGACGATGGTCTCGCAGTGGCAGGCCAGCAACGGAAGCGTGCTGCAGGGTGCGTTGACCCTGGGCATGGACTTCCGCAGCGGCGGCAGCCCGAAACTGAGCTTCCAGCCCAGCGTGCACGTGACCGCCGCAGATGCGCCGCTGCCTGACACGCAGGGTCGCCACATCGACAGCAGTGGCCTGGCCAACGCCAGCGGCCTGGTGCAGAGCGTGCAGGTGGCCGGCGATGGCAACGTCGCCCGCAATGCGACCACGCTGGTGGTGCGCAACGGCACGGTGCCGGCCCCTTCGGATGACGGTGCCCGTTCGCTCAGTGCGCAGGGTGCAGGCGTCTCGGCCTCCGCAGTGCTGGACGGCAACCAGGCACGCCTGCAGTTGCAGGTAGATGGCCAGGGCCTGGTCCAGCAATGGATACGCAACGGCAGCGTCGGCCAGGGCATCGCCCTGAACGGTGACGGCCAGACCGCCAGCAACCAGCTGCGGCTGGAGCTGGTGCGGGATACCGCGGGCGGCAACCTGCCGTTGAGCCAGAACGTGGCCCAGGCGATTGCGATGAACCGCGGCATGGGGCCGGGCCGGTAGCACCACGGCACGGCGTTGGGGGAAGCGTTGCACAACGCAGGACACGAACATGCACACCCTGATGAGGATCACCCCGTTGGCGCTGGCGGCGCTGGCGGGCACCGCCTTCGCCGCGCCACCCGCGGCGGACGATGGCGCCGACGTGCAGGCACTGGCCAACCAGCTGGAGCAGCTCAAATCCAACTATGCGCAGGAAGTGCGGCGGCTGCGCGAACTGGACATGCAGGTGCAGGCCATGCAGGCGCGGCTGAGTGGGAAGGTTGGCCCGATGGCCCTGTCTACGGCTACGGCAGTCGAGCGTGGCGCGACGCTACAGACTTCGTCGGGTGGCGAAGGCTACGCCAGTACCGCCGCCGAGGCACAGCAGGCGAAGCAGGAATCGCGGCGCAGCGTGGATGATGTGAAACAACAGCAGTCGGCGCTGTTCTCGCGCCGTTTCACCCTCGAGAACAGCCTCACCTACGCCCGCTACGACCGCAAGCAGCTCACCCTCAACGGCTTCCTCGCACTGGACGCGATCTTCCTCGGCAACATCGCCATCGAGAACGTTGAATCCGATTCGCTCACCTACAACCTGGCCGCGCGTTGGGGTGTCAGCCCGAACCTGACGCTCAACCTGGACGTGCCTTACCTGGCGCGGCGCACCGTCTACCAGAAGGGCGGCGCCGGCGGTGCGGCGGCCGCGATCGCGCAGGAAGAAACCAATGGCAACGGGCTGGGCGATATCGGCCTGAGTGCGAATTACCGCTTGTTCGGCGAACGCGGCTGGCGCCCGGAGACCGTTCTCACTGCCGGCGTGACCGCCCCTACCGGGCGCGCGCCCTACGGTCTGGACTGGAAGGTGATCGAGCGCGACGACGATGACTACATCCGCTTCGCCGTACCCCGGGAACAGCCCACCGGCAATGGCGTGTGGCAGGCCAATGTGGGCCTGTCGATGGTCAAGACCGCCGATCCGGCGATCCTGTTCGCCAACGTCGGCTATGTGCATTCGTTCCCGCGTGGTTTCAGCGACATCGACAGCAACCCCGACACGGTCAACCCGGGTGACGTGAAGCTCGGCGGCGCGGTCTACTTCGGCGCTGGCGTGGCCTTTGCGTTCAACGAGCGCACCAGCCTCAGCCTGTCCTTCAGCGACCGCATCAGCGCCCGCGCTTCCACCCGTTTCCAAGGCGGGAAGTGGATGAAAGTGATCGGCAGCGACGCCAACGCGGCATCACTGAATCTGGGCGTGACCTACGCGCTCAACCAGCACACCACACTGGTGACCCTGCTGGGCATCGGGCTGACCCCGGATGCACCGGACTTCACGCTGGCGTTCAAGATCCCTTACATGCTCTAGCGGCCACTGCCCATGGCATGATGGGCGCCCTGCGGCCAGCGGACGTCCATCATGCGCATCGGATTCCTGGGACTTGGAGTGATGGGAACGCCCATGGCGGCCCATCTGGCTCGCGCAGGTTACGGGGTACGCGGCTGGTCGCGCTCAGACCGCAACCATGCTGCCGCTCGCGCCGCCGGCATCGACGTCTGCGAGGCAGTGGACGGAGTATTCGCGGCCTGCGACAACCTCATCCTGATGCTGGCCAATGACGATGCCATCGACAGCGTGCTCGACCGCCATAGCGCGGCGTTCGGCGAGCGGGTCGAGGGCCGCCTGCTGATCAACATGGGCACCAGCTCGGCAGCGTACTCGCAGGCGCTTGCCGAGCAGATCCGTGCTGCGGGCGGCCGCTACGTCGAGGCGCCGGTGTCCGGCTCACGCGTACAGGCCGAATCGGCGCAGCTGGTGATCCTGCTGGCCGGTGCGGATGCCGACCTCGCGGCAGCCGCCCCACTGGTTGCACCGATGGGCAGGCAAACGGTGTGCTGTGGTGCAGTGCCGTCCGCGCTGCGCATGAAGCTGGCGGTGAACCTGTACCTGATCACCCTGGTCACCGGCCTGGCCGAAGCGGTGCACTTCGCCGAAGCCCACGGCATCGAGCTGGACCGCTTCGCGCAGGTGCTCAACGCAGGGCCGATGGCCAGCGAAGTATCACGCATCAAGCTGGACAAGATGGTCCGTGGTGACTTCAGCGTGCAGGCGTCGATCACCGACGTGCGCAAGAACAGTGGGCTGGTAGCCGCTGCCGCCCATGAGGTCGGCATGCATGCGCCCTTGATCGACGCCAGCGACGCGCTGTTCGCACAGGCACTGGCGTCCGGGTCGGGGGCGCTGGACATGGCGGCCGTGCTGCAGGCTGTACGAGCCGGGCCAAGCGGCACGGGCCGGCACTGATCCGGATTCATGTTCCGGCACCACAGCGGCCCCTGCCCGCTGCTATATTCAGTCCAGCTCGGCAGGCATGGTGCCTGCCCTCGAAATCACAGGGAGTTGGACATGGGTCTGGTACAGGCGGTGAAGGGTGCAGTCGGTGGTGTGCTGGCCGACCAGTGGAAGGACTTCTACACCGTGCCCACAGGCCTGCCCTCGACGGCGGCCCTGTTCGCCGCGGTGCCACGCGGCACCAACGCCGGCCGCGGCTCCAACACCAGCGGCTCGTCCAACATCATCACCAACGGCTCGAAGATCATCGTGCCGGAAGGCTATGGCCTGCTGCTGTTCCAGGACGGCGCGATCACCGCGTTCGTCGCCGAACCGGGCGGCTACGAGTGGCGCTCGGACGATCTGAACTCGCAGTCGATTTTCGCCGGTGACGGACTGGTCAGCACCTTCATCAAGCAGAGCTGGGAGCGCTTCAAGTTCGGCGGCCAGCCGGGCTCGCAGCAGGCGGCGTATTTCGTGTCGCTGAAGGAACTGCCGGACAACCGCTTCGGCACCCAGTCGGAAATCTACTGGGACGATGGCTTCCTCAACACCCAGGTCGGTGCGGTCACGCGCGGCTCGTACACGCTGAAGATCGTCGACCCGATCCTGTTCGTGAAGAACTTCGTGCCGGCCAGCTACCTGCGGCCGGGCCAGGTGTTCGACTTCACCGATCTGGACAACGCCGCTGCCAGCCAACTGTTCAATGAAGTGGTCGGTTCGCTGGCCCCGGCCTTCAGCCTGTATACCAACGATCCGGGCAAGGGCAACCGCATCACCAAGCTGCAGCAGGACTCGCTGGGCTTCGCGCAGAGCCTGTCCGCCGCCGTCGAGCAGGGTTACCAGTGGAAGTCGGACCGTGGCCTGGCCATCGTCAAGACCGCCATCGTCTCGATCGAATACGACGCCAACACCCGCGAACTGCTGAAGACCGTGCAGCGCGCCGATGCCCTGTCGGGTTCGCGCGGTAATTCCAACCTGCAGGCCAGCGTCGCCCAGGGCATCCAGTCGGCCGGCGAGAACGGCGGTGCGGCTGGCCTGGTCGGTGTCGGCATGGCCTCGGGCATGTTCGGTGTCGGGGGCATGCAGCAGCCGGTCACGCCGGCTGCCGACGATCCGGTGGCCAAGCTGAAGAAGGCCAAGGAAATGCTGGACCTGGGCCTGATCACCCAGGGCGACTACGACGCCCTGAAAGCAAAGGCACTGGGCCTGTAACAGCAGGACGCACAACGAACATGTCCGATCCCCGAAACGGCCCACCGCCGCTGCCCGGATCCGCGCCCACGACGCCGCCGCCCTTGCCGGCGGCGTCATTGGATGGGCCCGGTTCGCCGCAGGACGTCCCTCCCCTGCCCGGCAGCTTCCCGCTGGACACCTCGAAGCTGCCCCAGGCCATCCGCGATGAAGTGGAAGCGCCCGATCCTGTAGCCATCGATACCTCAGCCAGCGAGCTGAAGGACGGCCTTAACCGCTGCCCGAAGTGCGGCGCCACCGACATCCGGCCCAAGGCCGGCACCGATATCCTGGTCTGCCTGTACTGCCGTCACGAATGGCATGGCGCGCGCGTCGAGGAGGAATTCGGGCTGGGCGAGGCCATCGACCAGCTGCGCGGTACGGTCATCGCCTCCGGCGCGCGTGACATCGACGCCGACACCTCGGCGCTGATGACGTTCAAGTGCACGGGCTGCGGTGCCGAAGTCACGGTCAATACCGAAAGCACGATGACGGCGCGCTGCCACTGGTGCCGCCACGTCTTCGGCGTCAACGAACAGATCAGCAATGGTGCGGTGCCCGATGCGGTGCTGCCCTTCCACATCAAGAAGGATGATGCGGTCGCGCGCATCCGCCAGTTCGTCGACAAGCGCCGCATGTTCGCGCTGAAGGCGTTCAAGGAGCAGTTCACCCCGGAAAACGTGGTGGGCGTGTTCCTGCCCTACATGATCGTGGACAGCAATGTCAGCGCGGCCGTGGCCGGCAAGGGCGAGATCCAGACCCGGCAATACACGGTCGGCAGCGAGAAGAACAAACGCACCCTGTACGACGCAGATGTCTACCAGGTCGAGCGCCAGGTGGATTTCACGGTTGATGACCTGCCCCTGGAATCCTCGGCCGAGCGCGGCAATCTGGATACCCGCGCCAACACCAACAACATCATCAACACCATCCTGCCGTTCGACACCAAGAACGCGGTGAAATGGAACGCCTCATACCTGGCCGGCTTCACCTCTGAGAAGCGCAACCTCGACGTGGAGAAGCTGCGGCCGCGGCTGGAAGACCAGCTGCTGTCGATCGCCCGCGCGCAGGTGGAGGGCTCGGTGAAGCGCTACAACCGTGGCGTGCGCTGGGAACAGGAGCAGCTGGAGGTGCATGGCACGCGCTGGGTGTCGATGTACCTGCCGGTGTGGTTGTATTCGTACCACCAGCCCGGCAAGAACGGCGGCATGCTGCACTACATCGCGGTGAACGGCCGAACCGGCGAAACCATGGGCAGCGTGCCCGTCCAGCAATGGAAGATGCTGCTGGCAGCCCTGGCCACCGGCACCATCATTGAAGCCCTCGCAATTGCCTTCCTGGTGGCATCGACATGAGCGACGACAGTGGCCTCTGGCTGTTGGCGGCAGGTCCGGCCGGCGCAACCGCGCTGTACTGGGCGCTGTACCGCTATTACCGCAACACCGACAAATCGCACTCCTTCGAGCACGAGACCGAGATCGAGGCCAAGCCGGTCACCGGCTCGGACCAGCAGGTCGGCCGGGTCACCGGCACCGAGGACAAGCGTATCCGCGGTGACAACGTGTATGAGTACCGGAAACGGGTGGCAAGGGTGAAGCCGGATCAGTAGCGCCAGGCCATGCCTGGCTGCGGGTCATGCCGGCCGATGGCCGGCATCCCTTCGGTATCTGGGCGCCAAGTGGGAGCCGGCCAGCGGCCGGCACTACCCTTCGCTGGGCTGCCCCAGCGCACACCCTCACACCGCCTCCCGCCCTACCGGTTCGATACTCGCGCGATCCACCTTCCGAGGATCCTGCGATGGCTGCCCTGCTTCCCCGTAGCTGCCTGTCGGTGCTGTGCGTCCTGGCCCTGCCCGCCCTGGCCCAGGACGCCTCGTTCGGCTTCGGCGAACGGACCACCCACACCGACCAGACCACGCAATCCAGTAGCACCCAGACCCAGAGCAGTGGCGTGGTGACCACCCAGACCACAATCAGTGGCAGCTCACAGTCCGAGTCGCGCAGCGAAAGCAAAGGCATCGACGTGGGCTTCGGCTTCCACGACAACAACGACGACTGGGGCCATGACCGTCGGCGCGATGACCGCGATGTGCGCGACAGCGATCTGTTCGGCAGCTGGACACTGGGCCAGGAGAACGGCAGCACCTGCACCATCGAGCTGAAGAACATCGAGTGGTTCGGCGGCTACAGTGCCTATGTGCCTGCCGGCTGTCCGGATGGCTTCTTCTCGGCCAACCGCTGGGTGCTGTCAGGCAACCAGCTGCAGCTGACCGACACCAGCAACACGGTGTTCGGGCGGTTCCGCGCGTCGGGCGGCGGACGCTGGACGGGGTACCGTGAATCGGATGGGGCGCGTTTGTATCTCAATCCCAAGGGCCGCTGATCGCACCGTGCACGCAGTGGGCACGCGCTGATCGGGAAGAATAGGCGTCCGCCCCGCCCCGCCGCCGAAATGTCCGCTCCCACCGGCTCCCGTCTCGTCATCTATGCAGCCCTCGCAGGCAATCTGGCCATTGCCGTGGCCAAGTTCATCGCAGCCGGCATCTCCGGCAGCTCGGCCATGCTCAGCGAGGGCGTGCATTCACTGGTCGACACCCTCAATGAGGTACTGCTGCTGTACGGCCTGCGCCGTGCCGGCAAGGCGCCGGACCCGGTCCATCCCTTCGGCTATGGCCGCGAGCTGTACTTCTGGAGCTTCATCGTCGCCCTGCTGGTGTTCGCCGCTGGTGCCGGCGTCTCGGCCTACGAGGGCATCCAGCACATCCGCCGGCCGGAGCCCGCCAGCAACCACGCGCTGAGCTACAGCGTACTGGGCATTTCCATCCTGTTCGAGGGTGCTTCCTGGTGGGTGGCGCTGCGGGAGTTCCGGCGTACCAAGGGCAGACTCGGCTACTTCGAAGCCTTCCGCCGCAGCAAGGACCCGTCCACCTTCACTGTATTGCTGGAGGACAGTGCCGCCCTTCTGGGCCTGGGCTTCGCGTTGATCGGCCTGCTGGCCGCGCAGGTGCTGGACATGCCGGTGCTTGATGGGGTCGCGTCACTGTGCATCGCCGGCGTGCTGGCCGCGACCGCCTTCCTTCTGGCCCGTGAAACCAAGGGCCTGCTGGTTGGAGAGCCTGCCCATCCTGCGGTGGCCGAGCGGATCATGGCGGTGGCCGAAACCGATCCGGACCTGCGCCGCGCCAATGGCGTGACCACCATGCAGATGGGGCCGGAACAGGTCGTGGCCATGCTCAGCGCCGAGTTCGAGGATGACCGGCGGACCCCGCAGATCGAAGCCTGCATCACCCGCATCGAAACCGCGGTGAAGCGGGAATACCCGGAACTGGTGGCACTGTTCATCAAGCCGCAGACGCCCGAGGTCTATGCCGCCCGCCGCGCGGCACTGGCCGCTCCGCCTGCACCGGAATGACGTGGCGTCTGCGCACGTTTCACCTCGCCAGTGCCACAGTGCCAGGGTCTCTCGCCCGAACCTGCCACTCTCGTGCCGGACTGGTTGCCCGTTTCCCTGCAGAGCCTCCCGCGCGGCTTCTACCGGCGCCCGCCGACCGAGCTCGCCCCGGAGCTGCTCAACAAGCTGCTGGTGCGCAACGATGGTCGCGTCGGCCGCATCGTCGAGGTTGAAGCCTATGCCGGCAGCGACGATCCGGCCGCGCACTCTTATCGCGGGCCAACGCCGCGCACGGTCAGCATGTTCGGTGAGGCGGGACACCTCTATGTCTACTTCACGTACGGTATGCACTGGGGCAGCAACGTTGTCTGCGGAGAGATCGGCGAAGGCGTCGCCGTACTGCTTCGCGCCATCGAACCTCTCGAGGGGCTGGACCAGATGCGGGCGCGGCGTCCCGCCGCACGCCGCGACCACGATCTGGCCAGCGGCCCCGGCAAGCTCTCGCAGGCCTTCGGGCTGGACCGCAGTTTCGACGGCGCCGATCTGGTGACAGGCAGCCACGGCATTGTCATCGCCAGCGATGGCGTGCCGCCTCCGGCAGATCCGGTGGTCGGGCCCCGCATCGGCATCACCCGCGCGGTGGACTTCCCTTGGCGCTGGCATGTTCGCGACCACCGTCACGTTTCAGTGCGGCCCTCGCGCGGGCCCCGCAAACCCTGACCGCGATGCGTCACGTCGGCATCACCCCGTCATGGCGATACATAACGCGGTACGCACTAGCGTAGTGCCCGACAGCCGCCGAAGCCGCCCTCGCCACCCTGCCCTGAAAAGCACCATGGACGAAGCCGAACGACTGCTCGAAATCGAACGACTGCACCTGCTGGACACGCCGCCGGAGCCGGTGTTCGATGCCATCGTCGCCGCCGCCCGTGCCGCGACCGGCATGACCATGGGCCTGATCAGCGTGGTGGCCGAAGACCGCCAGTGGTTCAAGGCCAACATCGGCCTTGAGGGCGTCAGTGAAACGGCCCGCGAAATTTCCTTCTGCACCCATGCCATACGCCAGGACGAGCTGCTCGAGATAGCCGATGCACGCCAGGACCCGCGTTTTTCCACCAATCCACTGGTGACGGGCGGGCCGCGCATCCGTCACTACGCTGGCATCCCTCTGGGCTCCGCGCACGGCGCACGCATCGGCACATTGTGCCTGCTCGATCCGATGCCCGGCGTGCTGTCTCCGTCCCAGCGCGAGCTGATGGTGCACCTTGCCCGGGTAACCACCCAGGTGCTGGAGCAGCGCAGCACGCTGATGGCGCAGGTGGGTCAGGCCAAAGCGCTGCATCGTGAGCTGAAACGCAGCGAAGACTTCCTGGAGCGCACCAACCGCGCCGCGCGGGTGGGCGGCTGGGAGATGGATCTGGTGACCAACGAAGTGCGCTGGACCCGCGAGACCAAGCAGTTGCACGGCGTGCGCAGCAACTTTGAACCGACGCTCGACACCGCGCTGTCGTTCTATCGCGAAGACAGCCGCAACATCATCCGGGCAGCAGTGCAGCGTTGCATCGACGAAGGCACGTCCTGGGAAGTGCAGCTACCGATGACCACGGCCGACGGTCGCTCGATCTGGACGCGCGTCGTTGGCAGCCGGCAACAGATCGACGGGCATCCGCGCCTGGTCGGAGCGATCCAGGACATCACGGACGAGCGAGCCGCGCTCGATGCGCTGGAAGCGAGCGAAACCCGCTATCGGCGACTGTTCCACTACAGCCTGGGCCTGATCTGCACGCACACGCTGGACGGAACATTGACCTCGGTGAATCCGGCGGCCGTGCAATCACTGGGTTTCGAGGAAAGCCAGATGATCGGGCGCAGCCTGTGTGACCTGATGCCGCCGGAAAAACGCGCGGGCTTCAATGCCTACCTCGCTCGGATCCAGGCAAACCACACCGACGCGGGTGTGATCGAGCTGATTGCCGCCGACGGTACGCGCCACTACTGGGCGTATCACAACGTGCTCGACAACGAAGCCAGCCCGCCCTACGTGCTGGGACATGCTCAGGACGTCACCGCGCTGCGGATGCAGGAGCAGCAGCTGCGCGAAATGTCCTTCAAGGATCCGCTCACCCAGTGCTACAACCGGCGCTACCTGCACCGGCTGGATGAACTGATTGACGAGCGCTGGGCCTGCGTGATGTTCGATCTGGACCATTTCAAGCACATCAACGACACCCAGGGCCACCGGCGTGGCGACGCCGTCCTGGTCGAGTTCGCCACGTTCCTGCGCTCACCGCTGGGCAGGGATGAGACGGTGGTGCGACTGGGCGGCGACGAATTCATGGTGGTACTGGTCGCGCCTGCGGACGGCCGGCTGAGCGAACTGGAGCATTGGTACCAGGACCACGCCGCGCTCTCGCCCAGCGCGTTCTCGATGGGTGCGGCCATCAACACGCCTGGCGAACCGGTGGCCGACACCATCCAGAAAGCGGACAGCCGCCTGTACCGCACCCGCGCACGGGTACGCCGCGAGCGTCGCGAAGACCCAGCCGCGCGTTGATCACGCGCTTACCGTCACCCAGGCCGGCGCGTGGTCGCTGGCCTTTTCCTGCAGGCGTACCCAGCGGTCGACGCCAGCGTCCTTCAGTCGCTCCGCCAGTACGGGATTCAACAGCAGATGATCGATACGCAACCCACGGTCGCGCTCGGCATGTTGGCGGAAATAGTCCCAGAAGGTGTAGATCGTGGCGTCGCCGTGCACCTTCCGCACCGCATCGGTCCAGCCCTGCGCCAGCAGTCGTTCGAAGGCCTCGCGCACCTCCGGCTGGAGCAGCGCGTCGCGGCGCCAGGCTTTGGGGTCATAGACATCGGCGTCGGTGGGAATCACATTGAAATCACCCAGCAGCAGCGCAGGGTGCGGCAGCTCGACCAGGCTGCGCGCATGCCGGATCAGGCGCTCCATCCAGCGCAGCTTGTAGTCGAACCTGGGCCCGGGCTGCGGGTTGCCGTTGGGCAGGTAGAGTGCACCCACCACAATGCCATGCGCCGCCGCCTCCAGGTAGCGGCTCTGGGTGTCCTTGGGCTCGCCCGGCAATCGGCGGCGGCTCTCGACCGGCGTGGTCCCTCGTGCCAGCAGCGCCACGCCGTTCCACCGCGCCTCGCCCTGCCAGAGCGCGCCGTAGCCAGCCTCTTCCAATGCCGAAGCCGGAAACGCGGCGTCGGTCGCCTTCAGTTCCTGCAGGGCAACCACATCCGGCGATTCCCTGTGCAGCCAGTCCAACAGCTGCGGCAGGCGTGTGCCGATGCCGTTGACGTTGAACGTCGCAATACGAAGCGTTTTGCGGCGGGGCATGGCTAGAGGCTCCTCGGCGCATCGAGTGAGCGTTCACTGTGCGCGCCGAGGCATGCAGGGACCGTGGATGCCGCGTCATGATGCGGTGCCGTCCGGTTCACAGACCGCTGCCATGTCGCGCAGCAGGCTGGTCACCGTGAACCCGGCATCAGCCACCTGTGGCTGCTGCCGTTCTACCGCAACGCCGGCCGTGATGGCGGCTACGATGTCACCGGGTGCGCCCCTACTCCGCCGCCAATGCCTGGATCGGGTCCAGCTGCGCGGCAGTGCGTGCCGGAAAGTAGCCAAAGCCCAGCCCGATGGCCGAAGAGCACGCCAGTGCGGCGAGCACCGGCCCCGGCGAGAACAGGAACGGCACGCCCAGCGACAACAGGCTCGACAGCGCACCCACAGCGAACGCGAGCAACACCCCCAGCACACCGCCGAACAGGCAGATCAGCACCGCCTCGATCAGGAACTGGCGCAGGATGTCGTTCTGCCGCGCCCCCACCGCCAGCCGCACGCCAATCTCGCGCACGCGCTCCTTCACCGACACCAGCATGATGTTCATCACGCCTACGCCGCCCACCACCAGCGCCACCGCCGCGATCGCCGAAACCAACGCGGCCATGGTCTGGCTGGACTTCATCACCGCCTTGCGGATCTGGTCGGCGTTGTAGATGAAGAAGTCACGACGGCCATGCAGGCGCTCCAGCTCGGCGCCCAGCGAGGCTTCGGCAGCATTGGTGGGTACGTTGTCGCGTACGCGCACGGTGATGCTCTCCAGGCGTTGGCTGCCCAGCAGCCGGGAAGCCGCCGAGGTGTACGGCACGTAGACCGTGGGGGTTGCACCACCGGCGAACGCATTGGGGCCGACCACGCCGATCACCTCGACCGGCATGCCACCCAGCAGCACCGTGCTGCCGATGGGATTGCCAGTGAACAGCGCCTTCGCCGCCTTCTGGTCGACCACGCCCACTGCGCGGTGCGCATCGACTTCGGCGTCGGTGAAGAAGCGACCGGCCTTCAGCCGCAGCCCCCGCACGCGCGGCATGTCGGCCCCTACGCCCAGCACCTGGGTGTTGGCACGACGGTTGCCCTGCAGTGCCGCCACCGATCCCGTCAGGTTCGGACTGACGCTGTCCACATAACTCAACGCCGCAAGATGGTCCGCGTCGGCCACCACCAGCGTTTCGACTTCCGCCGAGCGCGGGTCACCGAAATCTGCGCCCGGGAAGATCTCCAGGGTGCTGGCGCCCAGCGCGTTGATCTGGGATTCGACCTGCGCTTGTGCGCCCTTGCCCAGCGCAACCACAGTCACCACCGCCGCCACGCCGATGATGATGCCGAGCATGGTCAGCAGCGTGCGCAGGCGATGGGCCAGCATCGAACGCACGGCCATGCGTGCCGCTTCGCGGACCGCGTCCCTGCGTGCGCGGCGCTCGGCGACCGGCGACGCGGCACGCTCGGTCCCGCATCCTGCGCCCGCAGCCAGCAATCCCGGCTCGGCGCGGTCGGCCACCACCCGGCCGTCGGCGATCTCGATCACCCGCGCCGCGTTGGCGGCGATCGCCGCATCATGCGTCACCAGGATCACCGTGTGGCCCTGCGCGTGCAGGCGCTTCAGCTCGGCCATCACCTGCTGGCCACTGGCGTGATCGAGCGCACCGGTCGGCTCGTCGGCCAGCACGATCGCGCCGCCGTTCATCAGCGAGCGGGCAATGGACACGCGCTGCTGCTGGCCACCGGACAGCTGACCCGGCCGGTTCCCGGTGCGTTCGCCCAGCCCCAGCGCTTCCAGCAGCGTGCGTGCGCGCGCAGTGCGCGTCTGTGCGTCCACGCCCGCATAGACTGCCGGCAGCGCTACGTTCTCGGTGGCACTCAGGTTCTCCATCAGGTTGTAGCGCTGGAAGATGAAGCCGAAATGCTCACGGCGCAGGCGTGCCAGCGCGTCCGGCGCCATCTGTTCGGTGGCCTCGCCGTTCACGCGATAGCTGCCCTCGGTCGGCCGGTCCAGGCAGCCCAGGATGTTCATCAGCGTGGACTTGCCCGAACCCGAGGGGCCAATGATGGCGATGAACTCGCCGGCGTTGATGCGCAGCGAGACCTCCTTCAGCACCACCACCTCGCCGGCGGCCGAGCGATAGGCGCGCGATACGCCCTCCAGTTCCAGCAGTGCATGGGCCATGCTCACATCCCCAGCAGGCTGGCGGGTTCGGCGTCGCCACCGCTGGGCGCCTGGCCAACCACCACGTTCTCGCCCGCTTTCAGGCCAGACAGGATCTGCACGGCGGTGGCGGTGCGCAGGCCGGTCGTCACCGCACGTTCCTCAGCGCGGCCCTTGGCATCGACCACGCGCACGGTGCCGCGGTTGCCATCCTTGTCATCCGGCTCGGCCAGTGCCGTCAATGGCACCTGCAGCGCGTTGGCGACCCGCGCCAGCTGCAGGGTCACTTTCACCGTCATCGAAGGCTTCAGCTTCAGGCCAGGATTGGCTACATCGAACAGCCCGGCGTAGTACACCGCTTTCGGCGTCTGCGCAGAGCCGCCCACATTGCCGGAAGCGGCCTCGGCAATCGAGGTCGGCGCTGGCTCCAGCTGCTGCAGATGGGATTCATAACGGCGCCCGCTCGGCCCCAGCGTCGAGAACCACAGCGGCTGGCCGGGTGCGACCAGTTCCACATCCGCCTCGGCGATCTCGGCACGCACGGTCATCGTATCCATCTGCGCCAGCATCACGATGGTTGGCGTGGTCTGCATCGAGTTCAACGTCTGCCCGGCCTTGGTGACGATGGCCACGATGTAGCCGTCGCTGGGCGAGACGATGCGGGTATAGCCCAGGTTGATCCGTGCGGTTTCGACCTGGGTCACCGCCTGGTCGATCTGCGCCTGCAGCGCAGCCACCTCCGAACGTGCTGCGTCGCGTGCCACGCGCGCGGCTTCGAAGCCTTCCTGCGACACCAGGCGCGATGCCACCAGCTGCGACTGGCGTTGGTAAGCACGACTGGCCTGCGCATAGCGGGCCAGGCTGGCCGCATGCTGGGCACGCAGCGTATTGGTGGCCGCCTCGGCGCTTCGCAGCGCGATCCGCTGCGGTTGTGAATCGACCTCGGCGATCAGATCGCCGGCCCGCACGCGCTGGCCCAGCACCACATGCAGGCGCTTGACCTGGCCGGACACCTGCGCGCCCACCGCCACCAGCTCCTTCGGATGGACCCGGCCGACCGCCTGTACGGTCTTCTCCAGATCCGCCACCCTTGCCGGCGCGGTGATCAGCGCGGCATCATCGCCGCCTGCAAACGTCCACCATCCAGCACCGGCGGCCAGCGTGGCCACGGCGGCGGCAATGATCCAGGTCCTGCGGTTGCTCATCGAAACGCCCGGTTGCGGGCAGTCGCCCAATGCGACCGCCGGAGCCGCAGTCTGGAAGACACTGATGGACGTTTCTTGGAGCCACCGTGGAGATTGCATGGAGGCGTCGCGGCCGTTCAGGCACCAGCGCCACGCCTGAACGCGATAGCTCCGCGTCCACGCAATCTCGACACAATCTCGACCGAATCTCCATCAACGGTCGCTAGCCTCGTCGGCCTCGCCGACTGCCTGCCTGCCGTGTCCCTTTCCTACCCGGACCTGCCACCCATCGATGTGCGCCGTGCCTACCTGGCATGGTGTGCGCCTTCGCCATGGTTGATAGCACTGGTGCTGGCATCGACCAGCACGTGGATGTGGGTCGCGCCGTATCCGGGCCTGCCATTGCTGGCCGGCTTCGGGGCCGCCGCACTGGTGGGGTTCGGCAGTGATGGGCCCGGCCGCACCCGCCGCGTCGGGTCTCTCGCATCGCTGGCCTTGATCGGCCTGGCGGTCTGGGCGGCAACGCACCCGGCCGCCAACGTCAACCTGCATCTGCCGCTTGCCCTTGTGGCCACCGTGGTGGCCGCCCTGCTGGCAGTGCGCCTGCACACCATCGCGGGCATGGCTGCACGGCTGCAGGCCCGGGTGGACGCCACCCCCATGGCCTCGCGCTGGAGCAAGCTACCCTCGGCGGTGTCCACCCTGATGCTGCAGCAGCTGCGCGGCGCGGCTGTGGTGGAACCCAGCCTGCAGCGCACGCTGGTGCTGGCCACACTGGCCTGGGCAGCCAACGAGGAAGCACAGGCCATGGAGCGCGGCCGATGACCCAGCCCCTTCCCGCCCTGCCCTCGAACCCGCAGCACGCAACGAGACATGAACTCCGTAGACGACCCGCGCCCCTGGTCCTGATTGCCGAAGATGAAGGCGAAATCGCCGATATCCTCGGTGCCTACCTGGCCCGTTCCGGCCTGCGCAGCGCACGCGCCGCCGACGGCGAGGCGGCGCTCGCCAGCCATCGCCAGCTGCGCCCGGACCTGGTGCTGCTGGACGTGCAGATGCCCAAGCTCGATGGCTGGCAGGTATTAAGCGAACTGCGGCGGCGCGGCAACACGCCAGTGATCATGCTCACCGCGCTCGACCAGGACGTGGACAGGCTGACCGGCCTGCGCGTGGGTGCCGACGACTACGTGGCCAAACCATTCAATCCCGCTGAGATCGTTGCACGCATCCAGGCCGTGCTGCGCCGCAGTGCCCCCACCGCCGCCGAACAACCCAACGGGTTGATCCGCCAGGGGCCGTTCGAGATCGACCTGCGCAGCCACGAGGTGACGGTGGGCCACGGCGAGCAGGTGCACGCACTGAACGTCACCCTCACCGAGTTCCGGCTGCTGGTGCATATGGCGCGCGCGCCGCGCCAGGTGCATACGCGCGCGGACCTGCTGCATGCCTGCCTGCCCGAAGGTGATGCGCAGGAACGTACCGTCGACAGCCACGTCAGCAAGCTGCGGCGCAAGCTTGAAGAGGTGGGCGTGATCGGCATTCCCGCCACCATCCGTGGCGTCGGCTACCGTTTCCTGGACTGATCGATGAATCCCAAAGGCAAGAGCATCGGCCGCCAGATCACCCTCTCCATCACGGTCGCCTCGCTGTGTTCGACGGTGCTGTCGATCAGTGGCTTCTACCTGTTCTATTACCTGCTGGAGGTGTTCTATCCGCGCTGGTACGACGCGCCGGAAACGATCATGCCGTCCGGGCTGGAATGGCTGTGGATCGGCTTGACCGCCACCGTAGTGGTCATCTTCGCCACGCTGGTCGCCTCGCGCCTGACCCGGCGCATCATCACCCCGTTGAACTCGGTGGCCGAGAGCCTGCGCCGGGTGGCCAGCGGGGATCTGGACGCACGTGCGCGTGGCGGCGACACCACGATGGCCGAAGCGGCCACGCTGGTCAGTGATTTCAACTCGATGGCCGAACGGCTCAGCCGGATGTCCGAGAACCGCGTGTTCTGGAACGCGGCGATCGCGCACGAACTGCGCACGCCGATGACCATCCTGCGCGGCCGCCTGCAGGGTATTGCCGAGGGTGTGTTCGAGCCGGGCCCCGAGCAGTTCAACAGCATGCTCACCCAGCTCGAAGGACTCACCCGCATCATCGAAGACCTGCGCGTGGTCAGCCTGGCCGAGAGCGGTCACCTCGATCTGCGCCTGCAGCGCAGCGACGTCAGCGTGCAGGTGGCCGCGGTGGTGGAAGCAATGTCCGAAGCACTGGCCGAAAGCGGGTTTTCGGTGACCCTGGGGGCACGGCCGTCACTGGCGGACTGCGATCCGGCCCGCATCCGCCAGGCGGTGCTGGCGCTGCTGGAAAACACACGACGGCATGCCATTCCCTGCCCACTGCGGGTTCGTGTCACGCTGGCCGAAGGCCATTGCACCGTGACAGTGGAAGACGGCGGCCCCGGCGTGCCCGACGAGCTGCGCGACAGCATCTTCGAGGCGTTCCAGCGCACCGATGTCTCGCGATCGCGGCAGAGCGGAGGCTCCGGGCTGGGCCTGGCCGTGGTGCGGGCGATTGCCGTGGCCCATCACGGAACGGCGCAGTGCCGCCCGACCGAACGCGGCGGCAGCGCGTTCGAGATCCGCTGGCCAGTGCACGCGCGTCGTTGAGGACGCAGCATTGCGGAGGAGGTTGCTCCGGTAGCGGCCCACCTTGGTGGGCACCACGTGCGTGGCTGAACGCCGCCGGTTTCTCCACGCAATCTCCATCGTCCCTCCATGCCCGCTCCAAAGGACTGCAGATACTGGGCGCGACGTGGGAGATGGCAGGCATCCGTCCCCTGCCCTGTCTCCGACCCACCCAGGCATCCCATGAAACACCCCCACGATCCAGCGGCCGCCGCCGGCAGCATCGGCCAGCAGAATGCGGCCGCCACCCTGAAGACCATCCTGCGCACCTACCCCTGGCAGCTCACCGGCACGTTCTCGCTGGTCGCACTGGAGAACGCACTGCTGCTGGCCTATCCGCTGTTCGCCGGCTTCGCGGTAGACGCGATCATCAGCGGCAACATCGGCCATGCCATCTCCTACGCCGGCGTGGTGCTGCTGTTCTGGTTGGTCGGTGCCGCCCGCCGCGCGGTCGATACCCGGACGTTCACCCGCATCTATGCCGATCTGGCAGTGAGCGTGGTGCAGGCGCAGCGCCGCCTGGGCCAGGCCACCTCCACTTCGGCGGCCCGCGTCGTTCTGGCCCGCGAGTTCGTCGACTTCTTCGAAAAGCACGTGCCGATCATCGCCACCGCACTGGCATCCATGTTTGGCGCTGCGGTCATGCTGCTCGCAATTGAACCGCTGGTCGGTGGTGCCGCTCTCCTCGCGCTGTTCGGTGCTCTCCTGCTGCTGCCGTCGTTCGCGCGTCGCAACGAGCAGTTGCATGGGCGCCTCAACAACCGCCTGGAACAGGAAATCCGACTGGTGGACCGGGTCAGTCCCTCGGTGCTGCGCCGTCACTACACCACGCTGTCGCGCCTGCGCATCCTGCTCTCCGATCGCGAAGCCAGCGCCGTGCTGGCCGTCGGCGCGACGGCAGCAGCCCTGTTCGCACTGACCATCGGCCGCCTTGCCACCACCGATGGCGTTACCCCCGGTCACGTCTATGCGGTGATGACCTATCTGTGGACCTTCGCCGGCAGCCTGGACGATGCGCCGTCAATGGTGGATCAGCTCGCGCGGCTGAAGGACATCGGCCGGCGAGTCAGCCCCGGCATGGACGATGCGGACCACAAGGACGCCGCTTGACCGGTAGATGCCCACCTTGGTGGGCACCGGCGGGAGCCCGCGCCAACCAAGGTTGGCGACTACCGGGCGCGATGGGTACCCATGCGCCGCTTAGCGCTACAGGAACCTCGCCATCCGCTGCAGTTCGTCGTCCAGCGCGCCACGAAACACCTTGTCGCGGGCCAGCGACTTGCCGGCATAGCCCACGCTGGACACCAACTCACCCTCGCGTACGCTGAGATTGGCCCAGCCCACCACCTGGTCGTGCCACAACACCGGCAGCGCGTAGTAGCCATACTGGCGCTTCGGTGCAGGCGTGTAGGCCTCGAACTTGTACACCCATCCCCACAGCAGCTCGAAGCGGCGGCGGTCCCACACCACCGGGTCGAACGGCGCCAGCAGGCGCACCTGTTCGTCCGGTGCATGGCGGCGCGAGCGCGGATTCTCGTCCGCCGGCCAGTACCAGGTAGTGCCCTCCAGCGTGCAACTGGCCAGCTGCTGCTTTGCCAGTGCCAATGCCTTGCGGGTCTGCTCGGCCAGATGCGGCGCACCATAGCCCAGCAGGCGCACCAGATAGGTCAGGCTGGCCGATGGCAGCGGCGCGTACTTGCGCACCACCAGATCAATCAGCGCAGCGGCGCGTTCGATCTGTGCCTGCTCGCTGGCGTCCGGCTCGGCATGCTCGGCCACGGCATAGATACGGGTGCCACTGTCGCGCCGCTGCACCCGCAACAGCCCGCGGTAGTGCATGCCATCAAGCAGATGCGTGCTGGCATTGCTGGTGCCGCCCCAGTAGTTGGTCACCCGCCCATGCGCAAACGCCTGGTCGACCTCGCGGGGGTGTACGCTGCCGCGCTCGCGCACGAACGCCAGCACCTCGGCCGCGCGGCGATGGGTCTCGGCGTCCCACTCGCGCTTGGACACGCGCGGGTGCATCAGCGCCAGATGCTCGCGCGGCAGGAAGCCGTAGTTCACCAGGCAGTCCTCTTCCACCGGCAAGCGCGCATAACGACGTTCAAGATCACCCGCGCGGTAGTCCTTCACCCGGTGCCGCAGGGTCAGGTCCTGCGCGCGTGCCGGCGCCCGTATCGGGTCGGCCTGCACGAAGCCCAGCTTCCGGATCGCGGTCAGCAGCGTGGTCGGCTTGAACAGGGTGCGCGCCACCGCATAGCGGCGAAGATCATCGAGGGTGGGCGTGGCTGGCATGGCCGCATTGTAGATCCACACCATGCGTGGATGGCATCACGGCAATTCTCCCAGGACTAGCGCTCGCCGCACCGGGACACTTCCGCGGCCCCAACTACAGGCGCTGCCAGACCACACCCTGCCCCCGTCGGTAGTACACCGCCACCGCGCGACCGTAGATCCGGTCCGCATCGACCCATCCGAAGAAGCGGCCGTCCAGGCTGTTGCCACGGTGATCCCCCAGCACCAGTACCTTGCCTGTAGGCACCCGCACTTCGGCGATGTCAGGGCCTCCGCCACGCGTCAGGTCGAGCCGGGCCTGACGCTCGCCGAACCGCTCCACATCGGTCGCACCGGTCATCTGCAGAGACCGCCCATTGACGCTCAGTCGCCCATCCTGCAGGCGCACACGATCGCCGGCCACCGCCACCACGCGCTTGATCATGCGCACGCCATCGGCCGGCGAAGCGAACACCACCACCTCGCCGCGTTGCGGCACGCTGGCGCCCATCAGCTTCAGCCCGGTGAAAGGCAGGCGCAGGCCGTGCGCGCGCATATCGACAACAACGCGGTCACCCGGCTGCAGGGTGGGTTGCATCGAACCACTCGGCACCACGTAGTGGTTGGCCAGGGTGTCGCGTGCAGCGAAGAACAGGCCCAGCAGCATCAGCAGCGGCACGACCTCCTTCTTCAGCCACGCCAGCGTCCGCTGGGACAACGGCGCGCGGGAGGTGGCATCCATAAGGGCTCCGGAAGGTGATGAAGGGACTCCGAGCCCGAGGCTAGACCTGGCACACCTGGTCACACATAGGACAAGTTCCAGATGTGCCCGCCAGCTGGGCCATCGGGCATGGCCAACGCTACGGATCGCCGTCCGCTTCCAACAACTGCAACGACCCGATCACCAGCGCCCGCATGCCCTGCTTGAACTCAGTGATCACCTGGCCCTCTTCGTCATCTGCAATCGCGTAGATGGTGTCGGCGCCGGCGATGCAGTAGAACGCGATCGTGGCCAGCAGCCAGCGTGCCTTGTCCATCGGCAGGCCGAACACTTCGGCCACGTGCGCCTGGTGCGAGGCAATCTTTTCCAGCATCGGCGCGGTCGCCACCGTGCGCCGCAGCAGGTAGGGCGGCAACCCGGGATGCGCCTTCACCACCTCGCACAACGATTCGACGAACACCATCAGGTAACCCTGCAGGCCACCCGCCGCATCGGCCGAGGCGCGGGGAATCTGCCAGCGCTGGAACACGGCCTGGGCCACCAGCCGCTTCAGCGCCTCCAGGTTGGCCACGCGCTTGTACAGCGCGGCCTGGGTGACCGCCAGTTCGGCGGCCACGTTGGCCATGGTCAGGTTGGGCAGGCCCAGGCGGATGCCGATGTCGGCCAGGCGCTCGGGGGTGATGGTCGGCGGGCGGCCGCGCGGCGGCACCGTGGTTTCGGGTTGCGTGTTCATACCCTGCCGAGGGTGCCAGCAAAGGGACCCTCTTGTCCGCTTCAGTCGATTTAGTTTAATTTACTCAACTAATTCGGAATGCGTCTGGTTCGCAATCATGGCGCCGTCCGGATCGAGCCCGTGGCTCACTTCCCGCCAGGTCCCCGCCCAGCCAACAACCCCGCGCTGCGCCCCTCTTCCCGTGCGTGCCGATGGCCGCGCGCCAGGCGCGCTCGCCCTCGCGATTCACAGGACCCAGGCATGACCGTGTACCCCTTCTCCTCTCCACAAAACCAAGCGGCCGCCGCGTGCTGCAGCCAGCCACATCCACACAGGGTGGCCCGCCGCTACCGCGCATCGGCGCTCGCGCTTGGCCTGATGGCATCGTGTGTCGCGCTGGCCGAAACCGCGCCGTCCACGCTGCCCTCCGTGCAGGTGCAGGAACAGCGCCGCGTGACCGGCGACTACGCCGGCGGCCAGGTGGCCGCAGGTGGTCGCATCGGCCTGCTCGGCGACAAGGACTTCATGGATACGCCGTTCAGTACAGTCAGCTATACCGAGTCCTTCATCCGCGACCGCCAGGCCAAGGACCTGACCGACGTCATCGCCGCCACCGACCCCACCGTCTTCAGCAACGGCGTCACCGGCGCATGGAGCGAGAACTACGCAATCCGCGGCTTCGCCTCCAACACCAGCGACACCACCTTCAACGGGCTGAGTGGCATGGCGCCCTACTACCGCACCTCGCCGGAAATGTTCGAACGCATCGAGGTGCTGAAGGGCCCCTCCGCGCTGCTCAACGGCATGCCGCCGGGCGGCTCGGTGGGCGGCGCGGTGAACCTGGTGCCCAAGCGCGCTGGCGAGCAGCCGCTGCTGCGGGTCAGCGCCAACTTCGCCTCCGATGCGCAGTTCGGCACCCATGTGGACATGGGCCGTCGGCTCGGCGCGGACAAGCAGTTCGGCATCCGCTTCAACGGCGCGTACCGTGATGGCGATGGCGCCGTGGGCAAGCAGCGCAAGAAGGTGCAGCTCGGTTCGCTGGCACTGGACTGGCGCGGCGAGCGTGCGCGGCTGTCGGCCGATCTGTACAGCGCCGATGACCGTGTTGATGGCCCCGCACGTGGCGTCGGCCTGGCACCCGGCGTCGCCATTCCGCGGCCGCCGCGTGGGGATACGCTGATCAACCCGGACTGGGCCTACGTGGACAGCCAGGACAAGGGCGCGATGCTGCGCGGCGAGCTGGACATCAACGATAGCCTGCTGGCCTACCTGGCCTACGGCACCAGCAGGACCGATTACCGCTACAACGGTTCGATCAGCGCGCAGATCCTCAACCCGGCCGGCGACTTCACCACGGTAATCGGCCAGCTCGCCTTCGATATCAGGAAGCAGTCCGGCGATGCCGGCCTGCGCGGTTCATTCCATACCGGCAGCGTCGGCCACCAGTGGGCCGCCAACGTGACCCACTACCAGCACACCCAGAACGACTACGGCCGCCGCAGCGTGCCGGGCTGGGACTGGACCACCAACCTCTACAACCCGGTGTGGGGCCCGGCCGCGCCATTCGTAGCCCCGCACATCTCGCATACCGAACTGCGGCTGGACAGCATCGGCTTCGCCGACACCCTGTCCTTCGCCGATGACCGCGTGCAGCTGACGCTGGGCGTGCGCCGCCAGCAGGTGGTCAGCGAGACCTTCAACGTGGCCACGGGTGCACGCACCTCGCGCTACGACGAGAGCGCCACCACCCCGGCAGCGGCGCTGCTGGTGAAGGCGACCGACACGGTCTCCCTCTACACCAACTACATCGAAGGCCTCAGCCAGGGCGCCACCGCGCCAATGACTGCCGCCAATGCCGGCGATGTATTCGCGCCGTTCCGCACCAAGCAGAAGGAGCTGGGCCTGAAGCTGGACCTGGGCCGCTTCGCGCACACCTTCAGCGTGTACGAAATCAAGCGGCCCAGCAGCTACACCGACCCGGTCACGAATATTTTCTCGTTCGGCGGCGAACAGCGGAACCGCGGTGTGGAATGGGGCTTCTTCGGCGCACCACTGGACGGCGTGCGCCTGCTGGGCGGCGTGGCCTATGTGCAGCCGAAACTGACCCGCACGGCGGGCGGCGTGAATGAAGGCCGCATGGCCACAGCGGTTGCGCAGCGGCAGGCCAAGTTGGGCGTGGAATGGGATGTGCCCGCGCTGGAAGGCCTGACCCTGACCGGCACTGCCACCGCGATGTCGAAGCAGTACATCAGTGCCGACAACCGCCTGTCAGTGCCGGGGCGGGCGTTGTTCGACGTGGGCGCGCGCTACAGCACCACACTGGCCGGCAGGCCGCTGGCGCTGCGCGCCACGGTGAACAACGTGACCAACAAGGCGTATTGGGGCATGCCGTTGTTGTCGAGCCTGGCATTGGGTGCACCCAGGACGGTGCTGGTGTCGGCGACGATGGATTTCTGAGCTGGCATGGACCCCTTGTAGAGCCGAGCCCATGCTCGGCTCCGTTTCGTCCGGTGAGCCGAGCATAGGCTCGGCTCTACAGAACGCGGGGCCCTCCGCCAACGGCATCCAGGCAGGATGGGAATATCCTGTAGAGCCGAGCCCACGCTCGGCTG
>NZ_KV791340.1:0-744 GCF_001807895.1 Stenotrophomonas sp. HMSC10F07 | reverse complement strand
ATTGGCCGGGTTGCGATACTTCGGAGCCACCTTGCCCAGTTTGCGGGCCGAAGGGCTTTTTCGGACGTTTGTCTTCTTGGACTTGCTGGGCGCCGCCGCATCAGGAACTCCGTAGAGTTCCTCGATTGTGTAGCCATGATCCTTGACGTATTTGTTGATCTTGGCACGCATGGCAGCAGCCTTCGGGCGTGTCAGGATCTTGGTCTGCTGCTTCTCTGCGGTGCTGATCAAAGAGCGCAGCTCTTTGACCGACAATCCCGTCAAATCGATAGGCATTAGAGATTTCCTCAAAATGGACAGCCGTTAGCCTAGTGTTGAACGAGCTTGATTGCCACACGCGCGGTGGCCGGGTGGCCATTATGGGTAGAACTTGCTGGGGTCGGAAAGCTGTGCTGCGAACTGACCTCGCTCATACTTAGGCAGTTCAACGCTAGGCTGGTAACGCTTGATGGTGCGAACCTTCTTATTTTGAGCCAACGCTGGTTTTTTGTGGAAGTAGGCCTCGTGCAAGACGGCGACACGCTTGTTGGGCGAGTGCCCGGTGAACAGTGCGATGACCTCTTCCGGGATGTCCTGGTGATGAAGTTCCGTGGCGATGGTGTGGCGGAATGCATGAAACCCAACACCCTTTCTGAAGCCCAGACGCTTCATGTAGGTGCTGAACTGGTTGAGTGCCGCTTGGCTGTAGCGAGCGTTTGAGTCGCCCGTTTTGCGGTTGACACCCGCCGAGAGGTGAGGGAAAAG
>NZ_KV791339.1:103349-104899 GCF_001807895.1 Stenotrophomonas sp. HMSC10F07 | reverse complement strand
ACCTCATGAATCGCAACCGGGTGCAGCAGCCGGCCAGCGGCCGGCACGACCGGGTATGCTCTTGCTGGCACACCCACCCGGATCCACCGATGAGCGACACCCCCCGCATCGCTTTCCTGGCCAGCACCGCCGAACCTGCACAGATGGCCCGCGCGGCGATGATCTCGCGTTATGGCGATCACGCGCCCGAGCAGGCCGACGTGCTGTGCCCGCTGGGTGGCGACGGTTTCATGCTGCAGACCCTGCACCGGCACGGGCACCTGGGCAAGCCGGTGTTCGGCATGAAGCTGGGTACCGTTGGCTTCCTGATGAACCAGTACCGCGGCGACGATGACGTGCAGGCCCGCATTGCGCGTGCCGAACCGGCCAACCTGCGCCCGCTGGAAATGGTGGCGCTGACCGAGTCCGGGACCAGCACCGGCTCGCTGGCGTACAACGATGTCTCGCTCCTTCGCCAGACCCGGCAGGCCGCCCATATCGGCATCGACCTCAACGGCCAGGAGCGGGTGGCCGAGCTGATCGGTGACGGCGTGCTGGTGGCCACCCCGGCCGGCAGTACCGCCTACAATTATTCCGCGCACGGCCCGGTGTTGCCGCTGGGGTCGCATACCATCGCGCTGACGCCGCTGGCGCCGTATCGGCCGCGACGCTGGCGCGGGGCGATCCTCAAGGCTGACACCGAAGTGCGCTTCCGCGTGCTCGATCCCTACAAGCGTCCGGTCAGCGTCACCGCTGATTCGCACGAGACCCGCGATGTGGTCGAGGTGACCATCCGCGAGTCGAGGGACCGTCGTGTGACCCTGCTGTTCGACCCGGAGCACAACCTGGAAGACCGGATCCTGAGCGAACAGTTCGTTTTTTGAGGACAATGGGCGGCCGGCCCCGCCGACCGCTTGAAGGACCCCCACCGATGGGCGACAACTCCCCCCGTTTGCTGACCGTCGCGGTCACCTCGCGCGCGCTGTTCGACCTCGAGGAAAGCCATGCGCTGTTCGAGAGCGATGGCGTGGCGGCCTATGCCGAGTTCCAGCGCCAGCATGAGGACGACATCCTCGGTCCCGGCGTGGCCTTTCCCGTGGTGCGCAAGCTGCTGGCACTGAACCAGGGCGCCAGCCCGGAGAACCCGCGGGTCGAGGTGATCCTGCTGTCGCGCAATTCGGCCGATACCGGCCTGCGTATCTTCAACTCGATCCAGCATTACGGCCTGGGCATCATCCGTGCGACGTTCACCGCTGGCGAGCCGACCTGGCCGTATGTGAAGCCGTTCGGCACCGACCTGTTCCTGTCGGCCAACCCGGAATCGGTGCGCAGTGCGCTGCGCCATGGCATCGCGGCGGCGACCATCCTGCCCAAACCACCGGGCGAGACCGCTGCGGCAGCGGCCGACCAGATCGATACCGGTCGCCCGGCCGGCCAGCTGCGCATTGCCTTCGACGGTGACGCAGTGATCTTCGGTGACGAGAGTGAGCGCATTTCGCGCGAGCAGGGCGTGGAAGCCTTTGGCCGCCACGAACGCGAACGCGCCCGCGAGCCACTCAGTGGCGGCCCCT
>NZ_KV791339.1:85823-103329 GCF_001807895.1 Stenotrophomonas sp. HMSC10F07 | reverse complement strand
CCCCGGGAGCCACTCAGTGGCGGCCCCTTCCGCGGCTTCCTGTCGGCCCTGCACACGCTGCAGGAAGTGTTCCCGGCTGGCGACAGCGCGCCGATCCGTACCGCACTGGTGACCGCGCGGTCGGCCCCGGCGCACGAGCGGGTGATCCGTACCCTGCGGGAATGGGGCGTGCGCCTGGACGAAGCGCTGTTCCTCGGCGGCCGGCACAAGGGACCGTTCCTGCAGGCCTTCGGTGCCGACATCTTCTTCGATGATTCGCAGCACAACATCGACAGCGCCCGCGAGCATGTAGCCGCCGGCCACGTACCGCACGGCGTCGCCAACGAAGGCTGAGCCCGGTAGCTGCCAACCCTGGTTGGCATCGCGGCGCAGCCGCGCCCACCAAGGTGGGCGTCTACCAGAGCGGGGTACAAGGCGGCAGCGCCGGGCCATGCCCGGCGAGCGCAGCGGCATGGGGCTAAGGGCTGCCCGACATCCCCAGCTGCAGGTCCACCACTTTCCAGCGCAGGCCCTGCGGCTCCAGCACCACCTTCATCGGTGGCTGGCCGGGGCCGCGATCCACATCGATCACGAAGCGGTCCAGCGCTTCGAAATGATGTTCGGCATTCTTCAACGGCCGCGCCGGTTCAGTTGCGCCGAAGGCGTCGCCACCCTGCAGTTCATTGCGGCCACGCTTCCACAGCACGTGGCCCTGCAGCATCGCGCCGATCCCGGTCGGGGTCACCATGGTTTCCACCGCGGCCCCCCCGAGCTGGTCGCCGAGGCCGTAGAGGAGGGCACCGAACGGGCTGGCCGCCACGTCTGGGCCAGCCTGGCGTACCAGGTAGTCATTGAGCTGCGCGCGCAGGCTGCTGCGCACGCGCGGGAAATCGACGTAGCGCTCCAGGCGCGCAGTGTCGCGCTGCTCGATGGCCTTGGACAGGCCATTGACGGTCAGGTACGGGCCGCCGAACCACCAGGCCGCAAAGGCCAGGACCAGCAGCACAAGCAGTGCGGTGAGCTTCTTCATGCCGGACAGACTGCCGCAACGGCGGCAGTGCCGGGTGAAGACTCACTGACTGGGCGAACCACGGCCATCACCGAAGGCATCGACCAGCCGTTGGCGTTCCGCCGGAGTCAGCGCCTCCAGCCGCGTCGCCAGCACTTCGTCCAGGCTGCGGGTGCGGGTGGTGCCGAGGATGCCGCTGGCAACGCCGGGATGGCCCAGCGCATAGGCGAAGGTGGTCTGGGCCGGGCGCTGGCTGTGGATCGTGGCCACCGCGCGCCGCATCTGGCGAGCACTGCGCATCAGCTGGCGGCTGCTGGGCTTCAGCCACGCGCGCGCCAGATACCAGCCATCGGCCAGCCGTGGCAGGCGCGCACGCGCGGGCAGCAGGTGTCCTTGCGCCAGCACGGTGCCGGCCAGCACGCCGATGCCCACTGCCTGCAGCCGATCGATAAGCGGTTCCCGGTCCTGCTGCAGGGCGTTGTAGTCCAGCAGTACCACATCGAAGGCGTCCGGATGGGCGATCATCCAGCGCAGGGTCGAGGCCGAGTGGGTGTTGATGCCGGTGTACCGGATCAACCCACGTTCGCGCAGGCGCTGCAGTGCCGCCAGCAGGTCGTCACTGATGTCGTGTTCGCTGGCGCCATGCAGCTGGTAGACATCAAGATGGTCCAGGCCGAGGTTGCGCAGCGACGCCTCGCAGCTGGCGGTGATGGCCGCGGGCGAGAAGTTGCGTTGCTCGGCGCCGCTGATGCCGGCCTGGCCGGTCAGCGTGCCGCCCTTGCTTGAGATCACCAGTGAATCGCGCGGGTACTGCTTCAGCAACGGGCGCAGGATGCGGCCCAGGCGCGGCTCGGCATGGAAGCCGGAATAGTTGTGACCGGTATCGAGCAGGTTCACCCCGTGGGCAAGCGCATGTTCGACCACGGCAGCCGCCTCATGCTCGGGGAAGCGGCGATGACCCCAGAAGCCGGAGCAGCCCAATCCGATCGGTGAAACGGCCAGGCCGGTGCGGCCGAGCACGCGCCGCTGGCGGGCCAGCGGAAGATTCTGCGACATCAGAATTCCAGGTCCAGCGCAGCGCACAGGTAGTCGACGAACGGGCCGAGCGCGGCCAGGTCCTTGCCCAGCGTGGACAGCAGGCGTGGGCCGGTCATCGTGGCGTCGTCCAGCGAGCGCCACATCACCCAGTTGCGGTGCTTGAGGTCGTCGATGAACTCGAAGTCGGCCGGGAAGCCACGAGGGGGGCGCACCAGCTTCTCGCTCTCCTCGAAATCGAAGCGCTTGCGCAGGGCCGGCGCGTGCGCGGCGGCCTTCCAGCTGCCCGGGTTGTCGAGGATGAAATGGCGCACGCGGCGCTGGGTTTCCGGTTCCGGATGCCACAGGCCGGCGCCGACGAAGCTCTCGCCGGGTTGCAGGTGCACATAGAAGGACGGCGCGGCCACCTCTCGGCGGCGCTCATGGAACAGGCGCGCACCCTGCCAGGTCTTGTACGGTGACTTGTCGTTGGAAAAGCGCGCGTCACGGTGGATGCGGAACAGCGAGCCACCGACGCCGCGGGTATCGGCGCGGAAGTGCTCGCTGACCTCGGCCAGTGCCGGCTGCAGGTCGCCCAGCAGGCGCAGGAACGGCTGCCGGACGTGGTCTTCATACTGCTGGCGGTGGTCGTTGAACCAGGTCTTGTCGTTGTGCCGCGCCAGGCTGCGCAGGAACCTGAAACTGGCGTCCGAGAAATAGGTGCTCACAGCGTCTCCTGCAGGTGCTGGCCCCAGTCGCGCAACGATTGCAGCAGGGCCTGGCGCCGCGCGTCGCCGGGCGCTTCGGCGGCCAGTGCATCAAGCTGTTGCTGGTACTGGGGCAGGTTGAGTTCGCCCAGGCCGCCGTCGCCGAGCAGGCGCTGGCGGCGGTAATCCTGCCAACGCTGGTGTTCAGCCGGCGCGAGGCTGCCGGGATGGTTGCGTGCGCGGTAGCGGAACAGCAACTCTGGCAGGCGCGGGTCGCGGAAGCGGCCTTCCAGCGCGGCCAGCTGCTCCGGCGCGGTGGTGCGTGCCAGCGCGAGCAGCGGCTTGTCGCCGTTGCCGAGGAATCCGTCGTACAGCGAGGCATCGACATCGGCCACGGTCGCGACGCGGGGCTGGTTGTAGACCTGGCGTGCCTTCTCGGCCAGCTGTGGAGCGAACGCGCGCAGCCGTTCCACCTTGGCCTCGATCGCGGCCACGTCCAGGCCGAGGCGCGCATGATCGTCGGCGCGCAGGTGGTTCCATGCGATCAGTGCCGGCACCTTGTTCAGGTGTACTTCCTTCAGCGGTACGCGTGTCACGCCTTCGGGCAGCTCGCTGGCCCGCATGTACAGGCGCTGTGCGATCACCTCGGCCGGCAGCTCCAGCAGGTCGTCGATCTCGCCTTCCAGGTCGAACACGATCACCCGGTTGTTGATGGTCGGGTGTACGGCCAAGGGCAGAACCGGTGCGGCGCAAAGGCGGCTGGCAGGGTAGCGCATGGAAATGTGCAGGACCGGCTTCATCGCGGCCACGTCCAGCAGGCCGCCGACGAAGCGCTTGTCGCGCAGCTTCAGTGCGTACTCCCACAGGCGCGGCTGCGACTGCTTGAACAGCCGAGCCATGCCGATGGTGGCGCGCACGTCTGACAGCGCTTCGTGCGCATCGCCTTCGCGCACGTTGTTGGCCTCGGCCAGGTGCTCGAGCTTGAACGAGGTGGCGCCGTCTTCGCGCAGCGGCCACCGGATGCCGTCCGGGCGCATCGCGCGCATCAGCCGCAGCATGTCCAGCAGGTCCCAGCGCGAATTGCCATTGCGCCACTCGCGCTCGTAGGGATCGTGGAAGTTGCGGAACAACCCGTAGCGGACGAACTCATCGTCGAAGCGCAGGGTGTTGTAGCCAAGTGCGCAGGTGCCGGGGCGCGACAGCTGCTCGTTGATCCGGTCGAAGGCTTCGGCCTCGCTGATGCCCTCGGCCAGGGCCTGCTGCGGGGTGATGCCGGTGACCAGGGTGGCCATCGGCGAGGGCAGCAGGTCGTCTGCCGGGCGCACGAAGAAGCTGACCGGCGTGTCGATCTCGTTGAGGTCGGCATCGGTGCGGATCGCGGCGAACTGCGAGATGCGCGTGCGCCGCGGGTCCTGGCCGAAGGTTTCCAGGTCGTAGAACAGGAAGCTGTCTGCCATCAGTGCGCGCCCTCCAGGACCGGCAACTGCGCGTGGACCTGCGCTTCCAGTGCGGCCCAGTCGATGTTGTCCAGTGAATCGTGACCGGCGGTGGCTGCAACCAGCAGGTCGCGCTGCAGTTCGGTGCGGCGCAGCGCCTCGGCGTAGGGCGTGTGCAGGAAGGTGACCATCGTGTAATGCGGCACGAAGCGGGTCGGCCAGCGCCGCTGCAGTTCCTGCTCCAGCTCGCGTTGCAGCAGGAATGCAGGGTCGGCCACGCGGTCGCGCATCTCCAGGTAGTTCTCAAGCGCCATCTGCTGGATGGCACGTGCATTCGGTTTGCGCTCGGCTTCGAACGCGGCGAACGCGCTTTCCAGGTCATCGGCCTCCATCAGCTGGCGGGCCAGTGCAACGCAGTCCTCGAATGCGCAGTTCATGCCCTGGCCGTGGAACGGCACCATCGCATGCGCGGCGTCACCGATCAGCACGGCGCGGCCCTGCTGATGCCAACGTTCCAGGGTGAGCGTGCCGAGCAGGCCCGGCGGGTGTTGTTCCCAGTCCTTGCGCAGGTTGGGAATCAGCGGCAGGGTGTCGGCGAACTCGCGCGCGAACAGCGCCTCGGCCTGCGCGCCGGTGTTGACCGTGGCAAAGCTGGGATCGCCCTGGTTGGGCAGGAACAGGGTGACCGTGAAAGTGCCTTCGTGGTTGGGCAACGCGATGCACATGTAGTGGCCGCGCGGCCAGATGTGCAGCGCATTGCGCTCGATGCGGAAGCCGCCGTCGGCGGCCGGCGGGATCTCCAGTTCCTTGTACGAATGGTCAAGGAAGGCGATGTCCTCGCCCAGCGGCGCACGACGGTTCATCGCCGCGCGCAGTGCCGAGCCCGCGCCGTCGGCACCGATCAGGGTGTCAAAGCGGATGTCGTGCGGGCTGTCGTCACGGTCATCGATGAAACGCGCGTAGCCCGCGTCGAAATCCACGGTGTGCAGGCGGCGATGGAAGTGCACGGTGGCACCGGCCTGTTCGGCCAGTTCCAGCAGCGTGGTGTTCAGATCGCTGCGATGGATCGACCAGATCACCTCGCTGTCGTCGCGGCCATAGCGCTGCAGCTGCGGTTCGCCGTCGCGTGGATGCACCATGCGCCCGCGCATCATCACCGCGCGCGCCATCACCTCGTCTTCCACGCCGGCCTGGCGCAGTGCATTGCGCCCGCGCTCGGCCAACGCCAGGTTGATCGAACGACCGCTCTCGTAGTCGGCAATGCGGGGATCGCCACGGCGTTCGTACAGGGTGATGCGCCAGCCTTGCCGTGACAGCAGGATGGCCAGCAGGGACCCGGCAAGGCCGGCACCGATAATGCTCAACGAGCGGGAGGCGTGTGCGATCAACGAACTGTCCAGCAGCAGGGGAGGGGTCGGCTTACAGGCCGGCCCAGGCTTCCACTTCCTCGACGAAATGGTGCACGTCCAGGTAGCGGTTGTAGAGCGGGGTGGGCGAGATGCGGATCACGTCAGGCTCGCGCCAGTCGCCGAGCACGCCGATGCCGCGCAGGTGCTCGAACAGTGCACGGCCACGCTCGCGGCCACCGATCACGCGCAGCGACAACTGGCAGCCGCGGCGCTGCGGATCGGCCGGGGTAATGATGTCCAGCACCTGCGGCAGGCGTGCGCGGACCAGTGCTTCGAGCAGGCCGGTCAGCGCCAGCGATTTGCTGCGCAGCGCCTCCATGCCGGCACGCTCGAACAGGTCCAGCGAGGCACGCAGTGGTGCCAGGCCGAGGATCGGCGGATTGCTCAACTGCCAGCCTTCGGCACCGATGGCGGGGGTGAACTGGGGCGCCATCTGGAAGCGGGTCGATTCCTCATGGCCCCACCAGCCGGCAAAGCGCGGCAAGGTGGTGTCGCGATGGTGGCGCTCGTGCACGAACGCGCCGGCCACCGCGCCCGGGCCGCTGTTGAGGTATTTGTAGTGGCACCACACGGCGAAATCGGGCGCCACCTCATGCAGGCGCAGCGGCAGGTTGCCAACCGAGTGCGCCAGGTCGAAGCCGATGCGTGCGCCCTGCAGGCGTGCGGCGCGGGTGATCGCATCGAGGTCGAAGGCCTGGCCGGTGCGGTACTGCACGCCGGGCCACAGCACCAGCGCCAGGCGCGGGCCGTGCTCGGCGATGGCGCGTTCGATCGCGGCCAGCGAAATCGTGCCGTTGGCTTCGTCCGGCTGCACTTCCACCAGACACTCGGCCGGGTCGAAACCATGGAAGCGGATCTGAGCTTCCACCGCGTGGCGGTCGGTCGGGAATGCGCCGGCTTCCATCAGGATCACCGGGCGCTGCGTGGTCGGCCGGTAGAAGCTGACCATCATCAGGTGCAGGTTCACGCTCAGCGTGTTCATCGCTACCACCTCGCTGGGCAGCGCGCCGACCACGCGGGCCAGCTGCGCGCTCACCAGGCGGTGGTAGGACAGCCACTGCGTCGGGCCGGTGAAGTGGCCTTCCACCGCCAGTTCGCCCCATTGTTTCATCACTTCCTGCACCGCTGCCTGCGCACCGCGCGGCTGCAGGCCCAGCGAGTTGCCGACGAAGTAGGTCTGCTCGCCGCCTCCATGGCGCGGAATCAGGAATTCGCCACGCAGCGGGCGCAGCGGATCGGCGGCGTCCAGGGCGATGGCGTGGGTGCGGCTGAGCAGGTCGGACATGGTCGGGCAACAGGCTGCAACGGGACCGCCAGTGTAGCGCCTGGGGCCGGCGTGATGCCGCGCGGCGCGCTCGCCGGGCATGGCCCGGCGCTACCTGGGGATCACGCGCATCGGTAGCGCCGGGCCATGCCCGGCGGAGGTAACAGCAATCGCCATGCCCACCGGCCTTTCAACCCGCCGCGGGCACCGGCAGCGGGTCCACGTGCCCGCACTGGCTGCAGGTACGCAGTTCCAGGCTGGCGTGGTAGCGCGCAAACACCTTGGGCAGGTCGGTTTCGATGTTCTGCAGCGGGAAATACTCTTCGTGCAGCTTGTGGTTGCAGCGCTCGCAGTGCCAGATCACGCCGTCCATCTCATGCGGCAGCCGCTTGCGCTCGACCACCAGGCCGATGCCCCCGGGCGGGCGCCGCGGCGAGTGCGGCACCTTCGCCGGCAACAGGAAGATCTCGCCGGCGCGGATCGGAATGTCGCGTACCGCGCCGTCCTCCTGCACCTTCAGCACCATCTCGCCTTCGAGCTGGTAGAACCACTCGGGGCCTTCGTCGTAGTGGTAGTCGGTACGCGAGTTCGGCCCGCCGACCACCATCACGATGAAATCGCCGTTGTCGATCATCTTGTTGCCCACCGGCGGCTTCAGCAGGTGGCGGTTCTCTTCGATCCAGGCGTGCAGGTTGATCGGTGGAGCGAGCATGGTGGTCATCCGTGTGGGGATCAGTCGCGACGGCCCTTGCGCGGCACGAAGGACAGCGCTTTTTCATACGCTGGCTGCAGCTCTTCCAGCGAACCGACGTCGATGCCCATTTCACGCACGCGTCCGTCTTTCAGGCTGTAGACCCAGCCGTGCACCATCAGCTTCTGGCCGCGGGCCCAGGCATCCAGCACGATGGTCGAGCGGCAGAGGTTGGCGACCTGCTCGATCACGTTCAGCTCGCACAGCCGGGCGTGCTTGAGTTCGTCGTCTTCGATGGCGTCGAGGATGCCCTGGTGCTTCTGCACCACGTCACCGACATGGCGCAGCCAGTTGTCGGCCAGGCCGACGCGGGTGTTGTGCAGGCAGGCATGCACGCCGCCGCAGCCGTAGTGGCCGACGATCAGGATGTGCTTGACCTTCAGCTGGTCCACCGCGTACTGCACCACGCTCAGGCAGTTAAGGTCGGTGTGGGCGACCACGTTGGCGACGTTGCGGTGCACGAACACTTCGCCCGGCGCCATGCCGATGATCTGGTTGGCCGGCACGCGCGAATCGGAGCAGCCGATCCACAGGTACTCGGGATGCTGCTGCTTGGCCAGCTGGTGGAAGAAGTCGGGGTCCTCCTTCTCGATGCGGTCGGCCCAGTCGCGGTTGTTCTGCAGCAGCTTGTGGATGTCTTTCATGTTCGGGTCCCTGGCGTCGGGTGGGGCGCACCGCAGCCATCCAGCTGCGACGTCGCGGGAATCGGGGGTGTTCAGCCGCTGCGGGCGGCCTGTTCGCGGTGCCAGCGCATCCACTGCGCCAACTCGGTGGAGGAAGGGGTGCCCAGCTGTTCCAGTTCGGCGATCACGGCGCGCTGGTTGGCGTCGGGATGGTTCTGGCTCAGCTTCAGCTTCAGCTGCACGTGTTCGACCTGGAAACGGAAGCCGACGATGGCACGCAGTTCCGGGCCATGTTCGGCACGCGTGGCATCGAACTGCCAGGCCTGGCCGACGCTGGCTTCGAAGTGGTCGCTGATCGTGCCGACCAGCCCGGCCAGCGCATCGGTGTCGTCGAAGGTGTGCAACTGGCCACGCAGCTCGGCGGCGGCGTAGTTCCAGGTCGGCACCCGCGCGGCAGGCTCCTTGTCCGGATACCAGCTGGCCGAGACGTAGCCGTGTGGTCCGTCGACCAGCACCTTGGCCGCACCGCCGTGGCGCGACTGCGGGTTGGCGCGGGCCCAGTGCCCGCGCAGCTCGATGCGCTCGCCCTCGCGCCGGTACAGCACCGGCATCCGGGTCAGCTCCGGCAGGCCATCGCTGCCGGGGGTGAGCACAGTGACGAATGGATCACGCGCCAGCAGGCGGTCCAGCCAGAGCAGGTCGGTCTCGGCGAAGGCGCGTGGAGTGAACATGCCTGGATCAGGCGCGCGCGCCCAGCGACTGGATCATGCGGCCGCGCAGGCCTTCGTCGTTGTCGGCCTGCGGCGGCTGCACTTCGTGCAGGCTGAAGCCGCGCACCAGCGCGTCTTCCTCGTCCAGACCGTCATACTCGACGAATTCGGCGTCGAACAGCTGCGAACGGGCGGTGTCTTCGCTGTCATAGCTCAGCGTATTGCCGTCGCTGTCGAGCACCTCAGCGGTGCCGGCCGGGCGAACGCGCAGGCGCGCCCAGATCAGGGTGTTGCCGAGGCTGGCCAGCCACCAGCTGTCGCGCGAGGCGGAAATGTCATTCATGGGGGTTACCAGAGCGAGGCCAGCCAGAGCAGGGCGGCCATGCCCAGTCCGGCCAGCAGGGTCAGCAGCGATACCCAGGCCGGCGTCGCCAGCCCGGACAGCGAGCGGTCCGGCTGCTGGCGATAGTCGCGGCGCAACAGCCAGGCCAGGGCATCGGGCTTGAGGAAGGCGCCGCTGCCGAAGCGCTCGGCGAGCGCCGGATGGCGGTCGCGGACGTGCACCAGGGTCAGCGGCCAGAAGATCACGAAGGCACTGAACCCGGCCACTGCAACGCCGACGAAACACAGGGCGAAGAACAGGGTCATGGGAGCCGTACCTCCGTGGACGTGTGGGCCTTAGAAGTCCGCACTGCCCGGGGCGCGCGGGTAGGGGATCGCATCGCGGATGTTGGACAGCCCGCAGACGTACACCACCAGGCGTTCGAAGCCCAGGCCGAAGCCGGCGTGAGGCACCGAGCCATAGCGGCGGAAGTCGCGGTACCAGCTGTAGTGCTCACGATCCAGGCCGAACTGGGCCATGCGCGCGTCCAGCACGTCGAGGCGCTCCTCACGCTGGCTGCCACCGATGATCTCGCCGATGCCCGGGGCCAGCACATCCATCGCGGCAACGGTCTTGCCGTCGTCGTTCAGGCGCATGTAGAAGGCCTTGATGTGCTCCGGATAGTTGGTCACCACCACCGGACGGCCGACATGCTCCTCGGTCAGCCAGCGCTCGTGCTCGGTCTGCAGGTCCAGGCCCCATTCCACCGGGAAGTCGAACTTCCTGCCGGACTTCTGCAGCAGGCTGACCGCATCGGTGTAGTCGATGCGCTCGAACGGTGCGTTGATGAAATCTTCCAGCTTGGTGATCGCGTTCTTGTCCACGCGCTCGGCGATGAAGGCCAGGTCGTCGCTGCGCTCGTTCAGCACGGCGCGGAACAGGTACTTCAGGAACTCTTCGGCCAGGCGTGCGTCTTCGGCCAGGTCGGCGAAGGCGATTTCCGGCTCGATCATCCAGAACTCCGCCAGATGGCGGGTGGTGTGGCTGTTCTCGGCGCGGAAGGTCGGGCCGAAGGTGTAGACCTTGCTCAGCGCCAGGCAGTACGCCTCGACGTTCAGCTGGCCGGACACGGTCAGGAACGTTTCCTTGCCGAAGAAGTCGCGGCTGAAGTCGATCGCGCCCTTCTCGTCACGTGGCAGGTTCACCATGTCCAGGGTGGACACGCGGAACATCTGGCCGGCGCCTTCGGCATCGGAGGTGGTGATGATCGGGGTGCTGATCCAGTTGAAGCCGTTCTCGTGGAAGAAGCGGTGCACGGCCTGGGCCAGGCAGTTGCGGATGCGGGTGACTGCGCCGAACAGGTTGGTGCGCGGGCGCAGGTGCGCCACTTCGCGCAGGAACTCCGGCGACATCGGCTTGGGCTGGATCGGGTAGGTGAGCGGGTCTTCGACCCAGCCGACCACGTCCAGTGCGCTGGCCTGGATCTCGAACGACTGGCCCTTGCCCTGCGACTTCACCAGGGTGCCGGTGCCGATGACCGAGCAGCCGCTGGTCAGGCGCTTGATCTCGTCGAAGTTGGCCAGGGTGTCGTTGGCCACGATCTGGATCGGGGCGAAGCAGGAGCCGTCGCTCACATTCACGAAGGCCAGATTCGCTGAACCGCGCACCGTGCGCACCCATCCGCGTACCGTGACTTCGCCGCCTTCCGGGATCTTCCCGGCAAGCGCATGTTCAACGCTGACCACCGTCATGACTTGAATCCTCTGCTGATCGACTCGATCTGTGAACACGGGAGTTTACCGGTTGCAGCGTTCTGCTTGCGAGGCATTTTTCGCGGCAACGGCTCCTTATAATGTTCCCGTACCTCTGGAGTAGCCCCATGGCCGTCAGCCTGACCCCCATTGCCTTCGAGCGCGTGCAGCGCTTTGTCGCCCAGACCCCCGGCGCGCTGGGCCTGCGTTTCGGCGTGACCAGGACCGGCTGCTCCGGTTGGGGCCACGTGACCGACCTGGCCCGAGACGAGCGCGAGGGCGATACCGTGTTCGACCAGGACGGCGTGAAGATCTATGTCGACGCCAAGAGCCTGGCGCTGGTGGACGGCACCGTGATCGACTTCGGCAAGCATGGGCTGAGCGAGACCTTCACGTTCAGCAACCCGAACGCCACCGCCGAGTGCGGCTGCGGCGAGAGCTTCACCACCGACGCCGACAAGGCCTGACGCGCGGCTTTGGCGCCCGCCGGACATGGCCCGGCGCTACCCGCCTGGTGGGTGCCGACCTTGATCGGCACCGGGGCAGGGCACCCCGGTTCAGAAGGTCGGGTGCCCCCGGTTGCCCGCCATCCCCATCTGCGCCATAATGCGCGGCTTCCTGCCTTCCTGGCGGGAATCCTTGCCCCACCGCGGTCTCAACGGCGGGGGGCTGTCCGGCCGAAAGGCCACATCCGAAAGGTAGAAAAAACATGAGTCGTCATTACGAAATCGTGTTCATGGTCCACCCGGACCAGAGCGAGCAGGTCCCGGCCATGATCGAGCGCTACAAGTCGCTGGTCGAGAACGGCAACGGCACCATCCACCGCCTGGAAGACTGGGGCCGCCGCCAGCTGGCGTACCCGATCCAGAACCTGGTGAAGGCCCACTACGTGCTGATGAACATCGAAGCCGACCAGGCCGTTCTGAACGAACTGACCGAGAGCTTCCGCTTCAACGACGCCGTGCTGCGCAACCTGGTCATCAAGCGTGACGAGGCTGACACCGAGCAGTCGCTGATCATGAAGAGCAAGGACGAGAAGGGTGACAAGCCGGAGCGCGGTGAGCGCCGTCGTCGTGACGACGAAGAAGGCGAGTCCACCACCACCGCTGACAACGAAGCCGGCGACGACGCCGCTTCCGCCGCCTAAGGAGCCTTCCCATGTCCAAGTTCTTCCGTCGCCGCAAGTTCTGCAAGTTCACGGCTGAAGGTGTGAAGGAGATCGACTACAAGGATCTCAACACCCTGCGCCAGTACCTGACCGAGAACGGCAAGATCGTGCCGAGCCGCGTCACCGGTACCAAGTCGAAGTACCAGCGCCAGCTGGCGACCGCCGTCAAGCGCGCTCGCTTCCTGGCCCTGATCCCGTACACCGACAACCACGACGTCTGATGCCGGCGGGGCGGCCCGGTGCCGCCCCCGCTGTGCCAGCTATTCGGACAGCCTTTGTTGCGGGGCATCGCCTCGCTAACGAATAACTCATCTGGAGCAATACCATGCAGCTGATCCTCCTGCAGAAAGTCACCAACCTCGGCAACCTGGGCGACCTGGTCGACGTGAAGCCGGGCTACGGCCGTAACTTCCTCGTGCCGCAGGGCAAGGCCGTGCCGGCCACCGAGAGCAACAAGGCCGAGTTCGAAGCCAAGCGCGCCGAATACGAAGCCAAGGCCCAGGCCATCCACGCCGAAGCTGACGCCCGCAAGGCCAAGCTGGACGGCGCGAGCGTGACCATCCCGGCCAACGCTTCGACCGAAGGCAAGCTGTACGGCTCGGTCGGCGCCCGTGAAATCGCCGATGCCTTCACCGCTGCCGGCCTGCCGGTCAGCAAGAGCGAAGTCATCCTGGGCGAAGGCGCCTTCCGCAACATCGGCGAGTACGACGTGCTGATCCACCTGCACGCCGACGTCGAGACCACCGTCAAGGTCGTCGTCGTCGCCGAAGCCTGATTCCACGCCGCAAGGCCTGGCATCACCGCAGAACGGGCGCCCGCAAGGGTGCCCGTTTTGTTTTATGGTTCCGTTTCGCCAGCTCGGGCCACGTGCGGCCGGCGGGGCAGGGCCGGGCAATGTTCCACGCCCATTCGTAGAACACGGCCACATCGGTATACTCAGGGCGTCACACCCGTTCCACGGGCATCGATCCCAACAGGATCAATGACTTGGAGGGTAAACGCAGGCCGCTTGCCGGCCCCAGTCCGGAACCCCTATGCGTCTTTCCACGATCAAGCTGTCCGGCTTCAAGTCGTTCGTCGATCCGACCACCCTGCACCTGCCGACCAACATGACCGGCGTGGTGGGTCCCAATGGCTGCGGCAAGTCGAACATCATCGACGCCGTGCGCTGGGTCATGGGCGAGAGCTCGGCCAGCCGCCTGCGCGGCGACTCGCTGACCGACGTGATCTTTTCCGGTTCCAATGCCCGCAAGCCGGTGTCGCAGGCCACGGTCGAGCTGATCTTCGACAACTCCGACCACACGATCTCCGGCGAGTACGCCGCGTTCAACGAAATCTCGGTCAAGCGCACGGTCAGCCGCGACGGTACCAGCAACTACTACCTCAACGGCACCAAGTGCCGCCGCCGCGACATCACCGACCTGTTCCTCGGCACCGGCCTGGGCCCGCGCAGCTACTCGATCATCGAGCAGGGCATGATCAGCCAGATCATCGAGGCGCGCCCGGAAGACCTGCGTGTGTACCTGGAAGAGGCAGCCGGCATCTCCAAGTACAAGGAGCGCCGCAAGGAGACCGAGACCCGCATCCGCCACACCCGCGAGAACCTGGACCGGCTGGGCGACCTGCGCGACGAGATCAGCAAGCAGCTGGAGCACCTCAAGCGCCAGGCCAAGCAGGCCGAGCAGTACCAGGCCCTGCAGGAAGAGCGCCGGGTCAAGGATGCCGAGTGGAAGGCGCTGGAATTCCGCGGCCTCGACGGGCGCCTGTCGAAGCTGCGCGAAGGCCTGTCGCAGGAAGAGACGAGGCTGCAGCAGCTGATCGCCGACCAGCGTGATGCCGAGGCGCGCATCGAGACCTCGCGCGCGCGGCGCGAAGAGGCCGCCGACGCGCTGAACACCGCGCAGGCTGCGGTCTACCAGGTCGGCAGTACGCTGGCGCGCCTGGAACAGCAGATCCAGCACCAGCGCGAGCTGTCGCAGCGCCTGCACAAGGCGCGCGATGAAACCCAGCAGGCGCTGGCTGAACTGGGCCAGCACATCAGCGGCGACGAGGCCAAACTGAGGGTGCTGCGCGAGGCGGTGGAGGCCGCCACTCCGAAGCTGGAAGCACTGCAGGAAGAAAACGAGATCAAGCAGGAAAGCCTGCGTGAGGCTGAAGAGCGGCTGGCCAGCTGGCAGCAGCGCTGGGAACAGCACACCTCGCAGAGTTCGGAAGCCTCGCGCGCCGGCGATGTCGAGCGCACGCGCGTGGACTACCTGGACAAGCAGATCCTCGACGCCGACCGGCGTCGCGAGGCCCTGGCCGCCGAACGCGCAGGCCTGGACGTGGACGCGCTGGAAGAAGCCTTCGAGCAGCTGCACCTGCAGCACGACACGCAGAAGGCCGCACTGGATGAATTGAGTGAAGACGTCGAGCTGCGCAAGCAGGGCGTGACGGCAGTGCAGGAACAGCAGCGCAATGGCCAGAACGAACTGGCTGAACTGCGCAAGCAGGCCAACGGCCTGCGCGGTCGCCTGGCCTCGCTGGAAACCCTGCAGCAGGCCGCGCTGGGCCAGGAGCAGGGTGCAGCCGTGGCCTGGCTGAAGGCGCGCGGGCTGGATTCGGCGGCGCGCGTCGGCGAACGCCTGGACGTGGATGCCGGCTGGGAGAACGCGGTGGAAAGTGCGCTCGGCCAGCTGATCGAAGGCGTGCTGGTCGATGACCCGGCCAGCCTGGTCGGCGCGCTGGGCGAACTTGGCGAAGGCCACATTGCGCTGGTCGCCGACGATGCTTCTGAACTGAAGGTGGCGCCGACCTCGCTGGCGGCACGCGTGCGCGGCCCGGCGGCGATCCGTCGGCTGCTGGCGCACCTGCATGGTGCGAAGGACCTGTCCGAGGCGAAGGCCCTGCAGGCCAGCCTGCCGGAAGGCGATTCGATCATCACCCAGGGCGGCGAGCGGCTGGGCCAGGGCTGGCTGCGCGTGTCGCGCTCCGGTGCCGCCGAGCAGGGTGCGCTGCTGCGCGAGCGTGAGATCAATGAACTGCGTGAGCAGATCGAGCAGCTGCAGGACCGCGAGGCCGAGCTGGAAGAGCAGCTGAGCGGTTTCCGTGAGCAGCTGCAGGCGGCCGAGCAGCAGCGCGAGGACGCGCAGCGCGCGCTCTACCAGGCCCACCGCGCGGTGTCCGAGCTGGCCGGCCAGCTGCAGGGCCAGCAGGGCAAGGTGGAAGCGGCACGCACCCGCATCGACCGCATCGAGGGCGAGCTGAAGCAGTTGCAGGAAACGCTGGAAGCCAACAACGAGCAGGCGCGGGAAGCGCGCTCGCGGCTGGAGAGTGCGGTCAGCAGCATGGGCGACCTGGAATCGACCCGGCAGCGGCTGGAGGGCGAACGTCGGCAGTTGACCGAGGCCCGCGACCTGGCCCGCGATGCCGCCCGCGCGGTACGCGAGCGCGCGCATTCGCTGGCCCTGACCCTGGAATCGCAGCGCGCGCAGCTGGCCTCGTTGAGCCAGGCGCTGGAACGCATGGGCACCCAGCGCGGGCAGCTGGACGCGCGGCTGGGCGAGCTGCACTCGCAGCTGGACGAAGGGGATTCGCCGGTCGAATCGCTGCAGGCCGAACACCAGAACGCGCTGGAAGAGCGCGTGCGGGCCGACCGTGTGTTGACCGAGGCGCGAACGCTGCTGGACGGCATCGACGCCGAGTTGCGCAACTACGAGCAGACCCGCCACCAGCGCGACGAGCAGGCGTTGGCCCAGCGCGAGCGCATTTCGCAGCGCAAGCTCGACCAGCAGGCCTTGGTGCTCAGCGCCGACACCCTGCAGGCGGCAGTGGAAAAGGCCGGCTTCGTGCTGCAGGACGTGCTCAATGCACTACCCGAGGACGCCCGCCTGGGCGACTGGGAGCAGGCCGTGCACCAGATCGACGCACGCATGCGCCGGCTGGAGCCGGTCAACCTGGCCGCCATCCACGAGTACGGCGAGGCTTCGCAGCGTTCGGACTACCTGGATTCGCAGCACGCCGACCTGACCACGGCGCTGGAAACACTTGAGGATGCCATCCGCAAGATCGATCGCGAGACCCGCGGGCGCTTCAAGGACACCTTCGACCGCGTCAACGCCGGCGTCCAGGCCCTGTATCCGCGCCTGTTCGGTGGCGGCCACGCCTACCTGGAACTGACCGGTGAAGACCTGCTCGACACGGGCGTGACCATCATGGCGCGCCCGCCGGGCAAGCGCGTGTCGAGCATCTCGCTGCTGTCCGGCGGCGAGAAAGCGATGACCGCGGTGGCGCTGGTGTTCGCCATCTTCCAGTTGAATCCCGCCCCGTTCTGCCTGCTGGACGAGGTGGACGCGCCGCTGGACGAAGCCAACGTCGGCCGCCTGGCCAACATGGTCAAGGAAATGAGCGAGAAGGTGCAGTTCCTGTTCGTCAGCCACAACAAGGCGACGATGGAGGCCGCGCACCAGCTGTCGGGCGTGACCATGCGTGAGCCGGGCGTCAGCCGCCTGGTCAGCGTGGACCTGGAAGAAGCCGCGCGATTGGCGGGCGCGGCCTGACGTGCCATCCTAGTTACCTGAATGAACTAGCCGGAGAACCTATCGAATGTCCGACACGGCACTGTTGCGCATCGGCATCCTGGCCGCCGGCCTGCTGTTGATCGCCGCGATCTTCCTGTTTGGCCGTCCGAAGAAAAAGCCCCAGGGGCGCCGCGTGGAAAACGCGGAACCGACCAGTGGCGAGCGCCGCGAACCGGTCCTGGGCGAGGACGGCGTCGTGGTGGCCGAGGGCCGCGTCGAACCGGGCATGGGCGGCGAAGGCGAGCAGGCCGAACTTGGCCTGGCCGACACCGATCCGGGCGCGGCCAACGACGTCGGCAAGCGCACCACCCAGGATTTCGACAAGATCGTCTCGCTGTTCGTGGCCGCCCGTGCCGGCGAGCAGCTGCGCGGCGAAGACATCGTGGTGGCGGCGGAGAAGACCGGCCTGGTATTCGGCCACATGAACGTGTTCCACCGCCTGGTGGAAGGCCACCCCGAGCGCGGCCCGATCTTCTCGATGGCCAGCATCATGAAGCCGGGCAGCTTCGACATGGCCAACATCCGTGCCATGGAAACCCCGGCCATCGCCTTCTTCCTGACCCTGCCGGCGCCGCTGACCGCGCTTGATGCCTGGGAGAAGATGCTGCCGACCGTGCAGCGCATGGCCGAGCTGCTCGATGGCGTGGTGCTGGATGACAGCCGCAATGCCCTGGGCCGCCAGCGCATCGCGCACATCCGCGACGAGCTGCGTGCCTACGACCGCCAGCACCAGGCACCGCCGCTGACCAAGACCCCGCGCTGGTGAGCGCCATGGCGTGCCGACCAACGGTCGGCACCCACCCC